>DATAOD010000087.1:0-2681 GCA_036265975.1 Candidatus Limnocylindria bacterium | reverse complement strand
CTTTTCAAAAAGTGAGATTGCCTCTGTTGTTGCTATCTGCATAATTGTGTACGCTTACTCTACTCCCCTTCCCTCTTTTCGCAAACCCCCAAAACTGTTAATCCTTTTGGTTCTTATAACCATTATCTTTTCCATTATATGGAACAAAATGCCGTTCCGCAATAGCCACACCGGCCGAAGGCTGGTACTTATAATCTTTGGTTATAGGAACTTGGATGAGCCTGCGGGGCGTGCCCTAATACCAGCGGCCCCGGTTTGCGACCGGCGCAGCTTGTGAGGCGTTCCCGCCGCCTCGTGGCTATGGTTGACTGCCGCTTTTCGGGTCGAGGAGGGGTCGATGGCGGTGGAGCTGACGCGTTTGGAGCTGGACGCGGGCGATCTGCGGCGGGAGGCGACGCGCTGCCGCGACGCCAAGGCGGCGCGCCGCATGCTCGCCCTGGCGCTTGTCCTGGAAGGCACCTCGCGCGAGGCGGCGGCGCGGCATGCCGGGATGGACCGGCAGACGCTGCGGGACTGGGTCCACCGCTACAACGCCGAGGGTCTCGCCGGGCTGCGCGACCGGCCGCATCCGGGGCCCATGCCACGCCTCACCCAAGAGCAGCTGACCGAGCTGGCGCGGATCGTGGAAGCCGGCCCGGACCCGGGGACGGACGGCGTCGTGCGCTGGCGGCGGGTCGACCTGCAGGCCGTCATCGCACGCCGCTTCGGCGTCCGGCTGCACGAGCGCTCGGTCGGCAAGATCCTGCGCCGGCTCGGCTTCGCCCGCCTGTCGGTGCGGCCCGAGCACCCGTCGAGCCGGCCCGAGGCGCGGGACGCCTTCAAAAAACTTCGCCCGGCTGGTGCGGGAGGCGCTGCCCGAGCACGCGATCGGCCTGCCGATCGAGATCTGGTTCCAAGACGAGGCCCGTGTCGGTCAGCAGGGCACTTTGACCCGGGTCTGGGCGCGCCGCGGCACCCGCCCGCGGGCACCGCGTGACCGGCGCTACGCTTGGGCCTACCTGTTCGGCGCGGTCTGCCCGGAGCGGGCGGTCGGCGCCGGGCTGGTGCTGCCTTATGCCAACGCCGAGGCGATGAACCTGCCTCTGCAGGAGGTCAGCCGCCACGTCACGCCCGGCGCCCACGCCGTCCTGGTGCTGGACGGCGCCGGCTGGCATGGCCGCGCCGCGCTGGAGGAGGTCCCGCGCAACCTCACCCTGCTGCCGCTGCCGCCCTATAGCCCCGAGCTGAACCCGGTGGAGAATGTCTGGGGATACCTGCGGCAGAACCAGCTCAGCCTGCGGGTCTGGCCCGACTACGCCGCGATCGTCGACACCTGCTGCCAAGCCTGGAACGCGCTCATGGCCATGCCCGACCGGATCGCCTCCATCACCCGCCGCGAGTGGGCCAGACCGGTCACCGGCTAGGGCCGCTGGTATCAGAGCTTGTCTGGGAATGGAAGTATTCACGCTGCGGCCAGTCTCCGCAACGTCAGCCGGGTCATGGCGAGGTAGATCCAGGTCTCGGTCGTCTCGCACAGCCGCTCGTAATCTTTCGACAGCCGCCGGTTGCGCCCCAGCCACGCGAAGGTCCGCTCGACCACCCACCGGCGCGGCAGCACCCGGAACCCGGCCGGGCGCTCCGGCGGTCGGCCGACGACCGCCCACACCCGTGTGCCGGTCCACCAGTGGCGCGTGATCTCCAAGGACCAGCCCACGGTCCCGGCACGCCAGTCGCCCAGCCCGCGGTAGGCCGTGTCGGCCCACAGCAGCCGGACGCCCGGGAACTGCCGGTGCAGGCCGGCCAGCACCTGCTCGGCGGCGGGCCGGTCGTGCAGGTCGGCCGGGAGCACCTTGGCCTTGAGCAGCAGGCCCTGGGTGTCGACCACCAGGTGCCGCTTGCGGCCGTTGACCTTCTTGCCGCCGTCGTAGCCGCGCGGCCCGCCCATCTCGGTGGTCCTAACCGACTGGCTGTCGATGATCGAGGCGCTGGGCTGGGCGATGCGGCCCATCTTTGCGCGCACGCGCTCGCGCAGGGCGGCGTTGATCGCCTCCCACAACCCGCTTAGGCGCCACTGGCGGAAGTAATGGAAGACCGTCTTCCAGGGCGGGAAGCCGTCCGGCAGCATGCGCCACGGCACCCCGCCGCGCAGGATGTAGAAGATCGCGTCGAGGATCTCGTGCAGAACGACCGAACGGGGACGCCCCCTGGCCTTCCTGGCTGGAAGCAACGGTTCGAGGATGGCGAATTCCGTGTCGGTCAGATCACTGTCATAATGCTTGCGGCTCATTCATCATATATTTACATCTCCCATTCTCAGACAAGCTCTGATACCAGCGGCCCTAGCCGGTGACCGGTCTGGCCCACTCGCGGCGGGTGATCGAGGCGAGGCGCTCGGGCCTGGCCATCAGCGCGTTCCAGGCTTGGCAGCAGGTGTCGACGATCGCGGCGTAGTCGGGCCAGACCCGCAGGCTGAGCTGGTTCTGCCGCAGGTATCCCCAGACATTCTCCACCGGGTTCAGCTCCGGGCTGTAGCGCGGCAGCGGCAGGAGCGTGAGATGGCGCGGGATCGCGCCGAGCGCGGCGCGGCCATGCCAGCCGGCACCGTCCAGCACCAGAACGGCATGGGCGCCGGGCGTGACCTGCCGGCTGATGTCTTCCAGATGCAGGCGCATCGCCTCCGCGTTGGCGAACGGCAGCACCAG
>DATAOD010000086.1:0-19376 GCA_036265975.1 Candidatus Limnocylindria bacterium | reverse complement strand
GGTGGCGCTCAACACCTCGACCATGCAGCTGGCCACGATCGGCGGCCCGTCGCTCGGCGGAGTGCTACTGATCATCGGTACGCCGGTGGTGTACGCCATCGTCGTGGTCCTGGCGGTGGCGTCCGCGTTCCTGGTGCGTGGTCTGGAGACGGGCGGCAGGAGCGAGCCGGCGGCTGGACGCGGCGGCTCCGGCCTGCGCGAGCTGCTCACCGGCGTGACATTCGTGCGCCTGCACCGACCGATCCTCGGCTCGATATCACTCGACCTGTTCGCCGTCCTGTTCGGCGGCGCCACCGCCCTGCTGCCGGCAATCGCCACGGACGTGCTGCATGCCGGCCCAACCGGCCTGGGCCTGCTGCGCGCGGCACCGGCGGTGGGCGCCGCGGCCGCCGGCGCGGCGCTTGCCTGGCAGCCGATCCGCAGCAACGTCGGGCGCTGGCTGTTCGGGGGCGTGGCCGTGTTCGGCCTCTCCATCCTCGTGTTCGGGCTGTCGACCTCGTTCTGGCTCTCGCTGGCGGCGCTGGCCGTGCTGGGGGCATCGGACATGGTCAGCATGTTCGTGCGCCACCTGCTGGTCCAGCTGCAGACGCCGGACGCCATCCGTGGCCGCGTCAGCGCAGTGAACGCCGTGTTCATCGGCGCGTCCAACGAGCTCGGCGAGTTCGAGTCGGGCGTGACCGCCGCCTGGTGGGGCATCGTGCCGGCAGTGTTGGTGGGTGGCGCGGCGACGCTCACGGTGGCGGTGGCCTGGACCCTCCTGTTCCCGATGCTGTGGCGGCTGGACCGCTTCCCGGAGGCGCCGACGCTGGACGAGCGGGAAGAATCGGCCCGGGAGGCGCTGCGCGGGACGGCCGGCGAGCCGGGGTAGAATCGGGCATGTGATCGACCCCATCGCGCTCCGTATCGGCGGCCTCGAGGTGCACTGGTACGGGATCATCATCGCCACGGCCGTGCTGGCGGCCGGCTGGATCGGCGGCCTCGAGGCGCGGAGGCTGGGCGAGAACCCCGACACCGGCTGGAGCATGCTGCTGCCGGTGCTCGTGCTGTCGGTGATCGCGGCGCGGCTGTACCACGTCATCCACCAATGGGCCTACTACTCGCAAAACCTGCTGCAGATCCCTCAGATCTGGACCGGTGGCCTTGGCATCCCCGGCGCGGTCGCCGGTGGGGTCCTGGCGATCTGGCTTTACACCCGCTGGGCGAAGCTGAACACGCTGCGCTGGTTCGACGTCTTTGCCTCGGTCATGCTCCTGGGCCAGGCCATTGGCCGCTTCGGCAACTACGCGAACCAGGAGCTGTACGGGCCACCGACCACCCTGCCATGGGGCATTCCCATCGACGCCGCGCACCGCATCGGCGAGTGGACCAACCTGGCCGCCTTCCCGCTCAGCACCCGATTCCACCCGCTGTTCGCGTACGAGGCGGTGCTGAACCTGATCGGCTTCGTCTTCATCCTGTGGATCGCCCGTCGGCTGGCACATCGGCTCTATGACGGCGACATCCTGCTCATCTACCTGATGTGGTACGCCGCGGTCCGCACCTGGCTGGAGACGTTCCGCGTGGAGAACTGGGTGATCCTTGGCGTGCCGACGGCCATCTGGCTGGGGATCATCACCTTCATCGCCGCGGGAGTGTTCCTCTGGCTGCGCCACGCGCGAGGCTGGGGCGTGCCCGGCGCCTTCCTGCGCGAGCGGGCTCAGCGCCGGGAGGCAGCCACCGGCACCCCTGCGACGCCGGAGCCCAGCCCTGGCTGACGGCGGCATCCTGCCCGATGTGACCGCGGCCATCGGCGGCACACCGTTGGTCGCACTCGACCGCCTGGCCGATGGAGTGGCGCCACGGGTGGTCGCCAAGCTGGAGCACATGAACCCCGGCGGCTCGGTCAAGGACCGCATCGCGCTGCCCATGATCGAGGCCGCCGAGCGCGCCGGGCTGCTGAAGCCGGGTGGCGTGATCGTGGAGCCGACCAGCGGCAACACCGGCGTTGGCCTGGCCATGGCGGCTGCGATCAAGGGCTATCGCTGCATCTTTGTCATGGCCGACAAGCAATCGGAGGAGAAGCGCGCCCTGCTGCGCGCCTACGGCGCGGAGGTGGTGGTCTGCCCGACCGACGTGGACCCGGACGACGAGCGCTCCTACTACAGGGTCTCGGACCGGCTGGCGCGCGAGACGCCCGGCGCCTGGAAGCCTGACCAGTACTCCAACGCCGCCAACCCGGAGGCGCACTACCTGACCACCGGGCCGGAAACCTGGTCGGCCACCGACGGCCGCATCACGCACTTCGTGGCGGGAGTGGGAACGGGCGGCACCATCACTGGCGCGGCGCGCTACCTGCGCGAGCAGAACCCCGGCATCACCGTGATCGGCGCCGATCCGGATGGCAGCGTCTACTCGGGTGCCGATCCTCGCGCCTACCTTACCGAAGGGGTGGGCGAGGACTTCTGGCCCGCCACCTACGACCCCGACGTGGCCGACGTCGTCGTCCGCTGCTCGGACCGCGACGCGATGCTCACTGCGAGACAGGCAACGGCCGCCGAAGGCATCCTGATGGGGGAGTCGGGCGGCATGGCCCTGTGGGTTGCGCTGCAGGTCGCGCGGGACCTCGACGACCCGGATGCGCTGTTCGTCGTGCTGCTGCCGGACAGCGGCCGGAACTACATCGCCAAGCTCTTCAACGACGAGTGGCTGCGCGCCAACGGCGTGCTCGAGGCAGGGGAATCGGTGGATGCCTACGATTGGCGCTCGACCCGTGCATCGGTGGTCGTGCGTCGCGGAGAGGTGCAGCCTCCGGGATAGCCATCGCGGTCAGGCCTTGCCAAATCCCGGTGTGGCGGGTGTTAGCGGCTCCTGCGCCGTCCGTGGCGCGATTTGCGACCACAGTTGAGCGTGAGTATCGGTGGAAATGCTTCGGAGAATGGCCAATCCATCGGTTCAGGCTGCCTAAGACCCGTCACGCCGTGATATGGCGCGAGATCGGCCCAAATCGCCGGTTAGGGCCTGCGGGGCAGAAATTTGCCGTGTAGTTTCCAATCACGACTCGCCCCACGCTGACGTTGGGCCTTGTCGGGAGTATCGTTGGGCACCTTCCGAGGATTTGGGAGCACAACGCATGACACAGGTTGCGGAGCCGCGTCCCGCGGCTGCCGCCGAGGCCGGCGAGCGCGTGAACCACTGGATCGGCGGACAACGCGTGCCGGGCAGCAGCGGGCGCAGCGGTCCGGTCTACAACCCGGCCACCGGTGAGCTGGCGCGCCACGTCGACTTCGCCTCGGTCGAAGAGGTGGATGCCGCGGTCCGCAGCGCCCGCGAGGCGTTCCCCGGGTGGCGCGCCACGTCCCTCAGCCGCCGGACCGAGATCCTGTTCCGCATCCGCAACCTGGTGGACGAGCATCGCCGGGACATCGCCGCGCTGCTCACCGCCGAGCACGGAAAGGTGTCGACCGACGCGCAGGGCGAGGTCGCGCGCGGCCTGGAGAACCTGGAGTTCGCGACGGGCATCTCGCACCTGATCAAGGGCCAGTTCAGCGAGCAGGCCTCGACCGGGATCGACGTGTACCAGATCCGCCAGCCGCTTGGCGTGGTGGCCGGCATCACGCCCTTCAACTTCCCGGCCATGGTGCCCATGTGGATGTTCGCCAATGCCATCGCCTGCGGCAACACGTTCATCCTCAAGCCGTCGGAAAAGGATCCATCGGCTTCGGTGTACATGGCCGAGCTGCTCAAGCAAGCGGGCCTGCCGGACGGCGTGTTCAACGTGGTCCACGGCGACAAGGTGGCGGTCGACGCCATCCTGGAGCACCCGGACATCGCCGCCGTCAGCTTCGTGGGCTCCACGCCGATCGCGCGCTACATCTACGAGACAGGCACCAGGCACGGCAAGCGGGTCCAGGCGCTGGGCGGCGCCAAGAACCACATGGTCGTCCTGCCCGATGCCGATATCGACATGGCCGCCGATGCCGCCGTGTCCGCCGCGTACGGCTCCGCCGGCGAGCGCTGCATGGCCATCAGCGTGGTCGTGGCGGTCGGCGACGTGGCGGATCCGCTGGTGAGCGCAATCGAGCAGCGACTGCCCAAGATCAAGGTTGGCCCCGGCCACCAGGAAGGCTCCGAGATGGGGCCGCTCATCACCCGCGAGCATCGCGATCGCGTGGCCGGCTTCCTGGACGCCGGGCGCGACGCCGGCGCCACGCTGCGGGTCGACGGCCGCGAGCACGTCCTCTACTCGCAGGAGGATGGCGGGTTCTTCCTGGGCGTCAGCCTGCTGGACAACGTGACGCCGGAGATGGAGTGCTATCGCAACGAGATCTTCGGGCCGGTGCTCGAGATCGTGCGCGTGCCCACCTACGCCGAGGCGGTCGAGGTCATCGACAAGAATCCGTACGCCAACGGCACGGCCATCTTCACCCGTGACGGCGGCGCCGCGCGGCAGTTCCAGTTCGACGTGCCGGTGGGCATGGTGGGTATCAACGTGCCGATCCCCGTGCCCGTGGCCTACTACTCGTTCGGCGGCTGGAAGGCATCGCTGTTCGGGGACCTGCACATGTACGGACCCGAGGGCATCCAGTTCTACACGCGTGCCAAGGTGGTGACCGCTCGCTGGCCCGATCCGGGCACCAGCCAGGTCGACCTGGGCTTCCCGCGGACGCGCTGATGACCGCATCGGCCCCCACCAGGCGATTCGTCCTGGCGGACCTGCTGCCGGGCAGCCTGGTCCGCGACGTCCTTCTGGTCGGTGCCGGCGCGGGGCTGACCGGGCTGGCGGCGCAGGTCTACATCCCGCTGTGGCCCGTCCCCATCACGCTGCAGACGCTCAGCGTGCTGCTGGTGGGCGCGGCCCTGGGACCGCTGCGTGGCACGGCCTCGATGCTCGTCTACCTGCTGGTTGGCGCGGCCGGGGTCAGCTGGTTTGCCGATGGGCATTCAGGCATCGAGTTTCCGTCGTTCGGCTACATCGTGGGCTTCGTGATCGCGGCTGCGATCGTGGGCGCGCTGGCGCGCCGCGGGGCCGATCGGAACGTCATCGGCACCATCGCCATGATGGTGCTCGGCAACCTGGTGATCTACGCGATCGGCGTGCCCTGGCTGATGGCCTCGCTGGGGATCGACTTCTCGACGGGCTTTGAGTTCGGCGTGCGGCCGTTCCTCATCGGCGACGGGCTGAAGATCCTGTTGGCCGCCGGGCTGCTGCCAGCCGCGTGGCGGCTCATGGGCTCCGCGGACGAGGCGAGGTGACGGACAGCTTCGAGACGCTGGCGGTGCATGCCGGCGTCGAGCCGGATCCGGCCACCGGCGCGGTGGTGGCGCCGATCCAGATGAGCACCACCTTCAAGCAGGACGCCGTCGGGCGGACGCGCGGTGGCTACGAGTACAGCCGCTCAGGCAACCCCACCCGCACTGCGCTGGAAGACGCGATTGCCGCGCTGGAGGGCGCGACTCACGGGCTCGCCTACGCCTCCGGCCTGGCCGCCACGCAGAACCTGCTCTACCTCACCGAGCCCGGGCAGCGCGTTCTGCTGTCTGATGACGTCTACGGCGGCACCTGGCGGCTGGCCGACAAGGTCTGGCGCCGATACGGCATCGCTGCCGAAGCGGTTGACCTGACCGATGCGGACGCCGTCGCGGCAGCGCTCTCCGAGCAAGCCGCCGCCGAGCGAGGCCGAGTGGCGATGGTCTGGATCGAGACGCCCACCAACCCACTCCTGAAGATCGTCGACATTCGCCGGCTGTCTGGCCTTGCCCGAGATGCGGGGGCGTTGAGCGTCGTTGACAACACGTTCGCCACGCCGTACCTGCAGCGGCCGCTGGACCTCGGAGCCGATGCCGTCCTGCATTCGGCCACCAAGTACCTGGGCGGGCACTCGGACGTCGTGGGCGGCCTGGTGGCCACCAACCGGGACGACCTGGCGGAGACGCTGCGGTTTCATCAGAACGCCGCCGGGGCAGTCCCTTCGCCGTTTGACTGCTGGCTGGTGCTGCGCGGCATCCGGACCCTGGCGGTGCGGATGGATCGGGCCTGCGATAACGCTCGCGCGATTGCCTTCTGGCTGGACGGGAGGCAGGAGGTCAAAGGCGTGCACTACCCGGGTCTCCACGACAACAGCCCGCAGGGCGAGCTGTGCGCCAGCCAGATGCGCCGGCCGGGCGCCATGGTCAGCTTCGAGCTTGCCGCAGATGACGAGACGACCCACCGCTTCGTTGCCTGCACGAGGCTGTTCACGCTGGCTGAGTCGCTGGGTGCCGTGGAGTCGCTGATCGAGCTGCCGCATGCCATGACCCACGCGTCGGTCGCGGAGTCGGAACTTGCGGTGCCCTCCGGCCTGGTCCGCCTTTCGGTCGGCATCGAGTCGGCCGACGACCTGATCGCGGACCTGGAGGCCGCCTTCGCGGGGGCCGGCGTCTCCGCGTCGTGAGCGACGAGCGGCCGGAACGGGACGGGCCCGTACCGGCGGAGCTACCGCCCGACGGCCCGACCGAGATGGTCGAGGGCTCCGACGGCGAGCTGGTGGAGCGCCTCTCGAACGGCACCGCGACGCTCCTGCTGGTGTGGCTGATCGGCACCGGCGCCGCCAGCGCCCTGCTGGCCGCGTGGCTGTTCGCGGCGGAGGTCCTCAACCAGCGCATGGGCGCCGGGGAGCTGTTCAGCTCATTGGGCCTCTACATCGCCGTCTTCGGCGGATCGGGCCCGACCCTGCTGTGGCTCACCGGCAGGGCGCAGGGTCATTCGCTGCCCTGGTTCGGCTGGACGGCGGCCAAGATCGGGCTGGCCATGATCGGCAGCATCGTGGTCGTCATCGCCGTCGGCGCGCTGCTGTTGGGCGCCACCTTCGGGCCTGGCTTCCTGCCCCTTGCCGCCATCCTGGTGGGCGTGACGCTGATCCTGTCCATGATCTGGGCGCTGGTGACCTGGTCCGCGGATCGCTACATCGCCCAAGCCCGCGTCGAAACCTCTCGTGACAGTTAGCACCCGCGGGGCGGGCCCAGACCCATTGATCAACAGAGCTATTCGCGCTCGCGAGCGAGAAGCAGGTGCAGCGGTTCAGACGTCGTAAGTCTTGAGCGGCTCGGCGATCTCCAGCGGACCCTCGTACTCGCCCGCGGCCTCTTCCATGGCCCACTTGCCCCCATCGGGCAAGGGGACGTGCGTGAGGAGGAGGCGCTGCACGCCTGCATCGCGTGCCACCCGGCCGGCCTCTGAGGGAAGCAGATGGCCGCGCGACTGCGGCTCGGGGTCGTCCTCCGCCAGCGAGCGCAGGCCCGCCTCGCAGAGGAACAGATCGGCTTCGTCCGCGATGCGGGGCAGCGCGGGGCAGGGACCGGCATCGGCTGAGTAAGAAAGGATCTTCTCCGTGTCCTCGCCGGTGCCGCGCGCGCTGATGCGGAAGCCCCAGGTGCGCACGAAATGCTGCGTCTCATCGGGCTCCAGGCGCAGGTTGCCGATCTCGATCGGCCGCTTCCCGTCGTGCTCCACGAAGATGAAGCTCTTGTCGAAGAAGTTCATGTAGCCCGCGCCGAGCGCCATCTCCGCCAGCTGCGCGGTGGCACCGGGCGGCACGATCACGAGCAGCCGCTTCTTGGCGACGTCGATCCAGGGGTAGCAGTAGCGCAGGGTGACGAGGTCCAGGCAGTGGTCGGTGTGCATGTGGCTCACGACCACGGCATCCAGCTCGTCCGGGGTGTTGCGCTTCAGCAGCTGAGCGACGACCCCAGGCCCGACATCGAGCAGGACACGCGCGCCACCACCTTCGACCAGGTAGCCGGCGCATGCCTCCCCGGGATTTGGCCGCGCCGGGCTGCGGCCGAGGATGGTCAATTTCATGCGACGCCGATCTTAGGGCGCGAGGCGGCGGACGGGCCTGTCAGATATGCGACTGCTCGCCCGCGAAGGCCTGCCCTCACCGCTCCGCGATGGGGATGTAGGCCCGTTCGGCCGGGCCGGTGTAGATCTGCCGCGGGCGGCCGATCTTCGTCTCCGGGTCCCGGATCATCTCCTGCCACTGCGCGATCCAGCCGGGCAGCCGGCCGATGGCGAAGCAGTTCGTGAACATGTTCTTCGGGAAGCCAATGGCGTGGTAGATCAGTCCGGAGTAGAAATCGACGTTCGCGTACAGCTTGCGCTGCACGAAGTACTCGTCGTGGACCGCCACCTCTTCGAGCTTCTTGGCCACCTCGAACAGCTGGCCGTCCGCACCCATCGCCTGCAGCACGCGCTCGGCGGCTCGCTTGATGATCTTGGCGCGCGGGTCGAAGTTCTTGTACACGCGATGGCCGAAGCCGGCCAGCCGGAAGGAGTCGTTGGGGTCCTTGGCCTTGTCGACCCACTTCTGGACGTTGCCACCGTCCTCGACGATCCGCTCCAGCGTCATGATCACGGCCTCGTTGGCGCCGCCGTGCAGCGGCCCCCACAGGGCGGAGATGCCCGCGCTGATGGATGCGTACAGGTTGACGTGGGTGCTGCCGACCATCCGCACCGTGGCCGCCGACGCGTTCTGCTCGTGGTCGGCATGCAGGATGAGGAGCAGGTCGAGCGCCTCCGCGACCTCCTGCTTGACCTCGTACGGCTCGGATGGCACCGCGAACATCATGTGGAGCAGGTTCGAGGAGTAGCCCAGGTCGTTGCGCGGATAGACGTACGGCTGGCCGATGGCCTTCTTGAACGACCAGGCCGCCAGCGTCGGCAGCTTGGCGATCAGCCGCAGGATGGTGAGCTCCACTGCGGCCGGATCGGCGATTTCGTGGCTGTCCGGGTAGAAGGTGCTCATGCCCACCGTGCCGGAGGCAAGCACCGCCATCGGGTGCGCCTCGTGCGGGAACGAGTCGAAGAAGTGGCGCATCTCCTCGCGGATGAGGGTGTGATGGGTGATCTCGGCGCTGAACGCATCGAGCTGCGCCCTGGTGGGCAGATCGCCGTTGATGAGCAGGTAGGCGACCTCCAGGAACGTGCTCTGCTCGGCCAGCTGTTCGATGGGGTAGCCGCGGTAGCGCAGGATGCCGGTCTCGCCATCGACGAAGGTGATGGCCGATCGCGTGGAGCCGGTGTTGCCGTAGCCCGGGTCCAGCGTGATGAGCCCCGTCTGGGAGCGCAGCCTGGAGATGTCGGCCCCGCGCTCGTCCTCGGTGCCGCGCACGACCGGCAGCTCGACCGTATGGTCGCCATAGGTCAGTGATGCCACGTCGGTGCGTGGCGGCGCCTGGTTGGTCATGACAGCAGATCCCTCACAGCCTCGCGCTCCTCGAGGAGCTCGTCGCGCGTGGCGTCCACCTTTGCCTGTGCCCACGCATTGTGCTCAATGCCCTGCACGATCTCGACCTCGCCGGCTGCCGTTGCCCGCAGGGGATAGCCGAACACCAGCCCCTCCGGCACGCCATAGCCCGATGCGTCGGACGGGGCGCGGATGGCCGCGCTGAACACCTCGCCGCTGGGCTGGGTGATGTTGCGCACCGTGTCCACCACCGCGTTGGCGGCAGAGGCCGCGCTCGACTGGCCGCGCGCCGCGATGATCGCTGCCCCGCGCTGCTGGATCGTCCGGAGGAACTCGCCCTGCAGCCAGGCCTCGTCGCCGATGACCTCGGCGGCGGGTCGTCCGCCGATGGTGGCGTGATAGAAGTCCGGGAACTGGGTGCTCGAGTGGTTGCCCCACACCGCCAGGTCGCGCACCTCCTCGATCGGCACCTCTGCCTTGCGCGCCAGCTGGTAGCGGCCGCGGTTCTCGTCGAGCATGGTCATCGCGAACCAGCGCTCGCCGGGGATCTCGGACGCGCTCGAGGCCGCGATCAGGCAGTTCGTGTTGCACGGGTTGCCCACCACCAGCACGCGCACGTCCTCCGCCGCATTGGCGGCGAGGGCCCGTCCCTGACCGGTGAAGATGCCCCCGTTGACGGTGAGCAGGTCCTTGCGCTCCATGCCCTGCTTGCGCGGCACCGCTCCCACCAGCAGCGCCCAGTTGACGCCCGAAAACGCCTGGTTGGCATCCGACGTGCGGACGACGCGGTTCAGGAGCGGGAAGGCGCAGTCGTCGAGCTCCATGGTCACGCCCTCGAGCGCCGGGAGCGCGCCCTCCAGCTCGAGCAGCTGCAGGTCGACCTTCGTGTCGGGACCGAACATCTGGCCCGATGCGATGCGGAAGAGGAGCGCGTAGCCGATCTGGCCGGCAGCGCCGGTGATTGCGACCTTCACGTGTGCTTCGGGCATCGGTCCGAGTGTAGCGCAGCACGACTTGCAGCCCAGCGGGACGAGCGGGGGCTGGTAACTCGAGAGGGAGCGTGGTAAGACTGAGGATCCCCGCAGGGGAGATGGACATGCAGAACAGCCAGCGGATGGGGCCGATGAGCACCATGGGACCCAGCGGCCGACCGGTGTACGGCGGTTCGCCGTTCCCGCCCATCGCCGAGTACGGCTTCCTCTCTGACTGCGAGACGACCGCCCTGGTCGCGCCATCGGGCAACGTTGAGTGGATGTGCATCCCGCGTGTCGACTCGCCCAGCGTGTTCGGCGCCATCCTGGATCGGGACGCTGGCGGCTTCCGGCTGGGGCCCTCCGACATCCAGGTGCCAGCCTCGCGCCGTTACCTGCCGGGCACCAACGTGCTGGAGACGAGCTGGGGCACGCCCACGGGCTGGATCATCGTGCGCGACGTGCTGCTCATCGGCCCCTGGCATGCCGAGGAGGAGCGCTCCCGGTCCCAGCGCCGCGCGCCGACCGACTACGACGCAGAGCACATCTTGCTGCGCACGGTCCGCTGCGTGAACGGCGAGGTCCAGCTGAGCATGGACTGCGAGCCTCGCTTCAACTATGGACGCACCTTCGGCTCTTGGGACTTCACGGAGTCGGGCTATCACCAGGGACGTTGCCGCTGCCCGAACGACGACCAGGAGCTGCTGCTGACCAGTGACATGAATATCGGCTTCGAGGGAACGCGGGCCATCGCGCGCACCCTGATCAAGGAGGGGGAGAACCGGTTCGTCGCCCTGTCCTGGGGCATGCCGCAGCCGCCACGCGACTACGACGACGCCTACAAGCGCCTGGTCTGGACCGCTCACCACTGGCAGCACTGGCTGGCGCGCGGCCACTTCCCGGACCACCCGTGGCGGACGTACCTGGAGCGCTCGGCGCTCACGCTGAAGGGCCTCACCTACGCGCCCACTGGCGCCATGATCGCCGCGCCGACCACCTCCCTGCCGGAGACGCCCGGCGGCGCGCGGAACTGGGACTACCGCTACTCCTGGATCCGCGATTCCACCTTCGCCCTGTGGGCCCTGTACACGCTCGGGTTCGACTGGGAGGCGAACGACTTCCTGTACTTCATCGCCGACGTTGCCGGCGACCACGAGCTGCAGGTCATGTACGGCGTGGACGGCGAGCGGGAGCTGAAGGAAGAGACGCTCGATCACCTCTCCGGCTACGAGGGCGCCAAGCCCGTTCGCATCGGCAATGCGGCGTATCGCCAGCAGCAGCACGACGTCTGGGGCGCCATGGTCGACTCGGTGTACCTGCACACGCGGTCGCGCGACCGCCTGGACGAGTCCATCTGGCCGATGCTGTCGCGGCAGGTCGAAAAAGCTATCGGGCACTGGCGTGAGCCGGATCGCGGCGTGTGGGAGGTGCGCGGCGACCCGAAGCACTTCACCAGCTCCAAGGTGATGTGCTGGGTGGCCTGCGACCGCGGCGCGCGGCTGGCGCGCCTGCGCGATGACAGTGACAAGGCAGAACGCTGGCAGAAGGCTGCCGAGGAGATCCGCGCCGACATCCTGGCCAACGGCGTGGACAAGCGGGGCGTGTTCACCCAGCACTACGAAACCGACGCGCTCGACGCATCGCTGCTGCTGCTCCCGCTCGTGCGCTTCCTGCCGCCGGACGACGAGCGGATTCGCAAGACCGTGCTAGCCATCGCCGACGAGCTGACGGTGGACGGGCTGGTGCTGCGTTACCGGGTGGAGGAGACCGATGACGGCCTGGCCGGCAAGGAGGCGACGTTCGCCATCTGCAGCTTCTGGCTGGTGTCGGCGCTGGTCGAGATCGGCGAGCTGGAACGCGCCCGCCGCCTATGCGAGCGCGTGCTGTCCTTCGCGAGCCCGCTGGACCTGTTCGGCGAGGAGATCGAGCCGCGCAGCGGTCGCCACCTCGGCAACTTCCCGCAGGCCTTCACCCACCTGGCGCTCATCAATGCGGTGATGCATGTGATCCACGCCGAGGCGGATGAGACGAGCGCCGCGCCGCTCGCCCCGCGGATCGAGGACGAGAACGGCCATATGAGCAGGGACGCCACTGCGCAGGTGGAGGCGCCACTGGCGACCCCGCGTCCCTCGATCGATGGCAACGGAAACAGCCGCAACGCCTGAGCGCGACGGTAACGCCTCCACCTTGGGGAAAGGCCGTGGATAAGTCGGGGCGCCGGGCCAAAACTCGGGGATAAGGGGGCTTGCGTGCCCTGGGCCGCGCCACCTATTCTGTGGTCGTCCCGAAGGGGCGGCCAACGGTTCCGGAGATTGCATCAACGGGCCGGGGGCGGTTTCTTCGGGACATTTCCATGTCCGCGCATCCGCGGACGCCTCAGGAGCCGGCCAGGTCTCGCTGCAGCCGGCGCACGACCTCAGCGGTCTCGTCGGTCGGGCCGTGGCCCGGCTCCGACGCGGGACCAGCGAACGTGCCGAACTGGCGATCTCCGGCGTCCCCCAGTCCCGGCACGATATAGCCCCGCTCGTTCAGCTCGCGGTCGACGGCAGCCACGTGGATGTCCACGTCCGGGTGCGCGGCGGACAGCGTTGCGACGCCCTCCGGCGCGGCGATCAGGCTGACCTGCTTGATGTTCTGCGCGCCCCAGGCCTTGAGGATGTCGACCGTGGCAGCCGATGAGCCGCCGGTGGCCAGCATCGGGTCCAGGATCAGGCAGAGCTGCACGGTGGCCGCGTCCGGCAGCTTGTTGTAGTACTCGACAGGCTTCAGCGTGCGCTCGTCCCGATAGAGGCCGATGTGCCACACCTCCGCACTCGGGATCAGCTCGAGCATGGCGTCGACCATGCCCAGGCCCGCCCGCAGGACCGGCACCAGGCCGACCTTCGGCTCAACCTCGGCGCCCTGCATGGTCTCGAGCGGGGTCTCCACCGCGCGCGGCCCGGTGGCGAGATCAGCCATTGCCTCGTAGCCCAGCAGCCAGGTCAGCTCCCGCACCAGCTCCCGGAACTTCTTCGTCCCGGTGCCGACGTCCCGCAGGATCGACAGCTTGTGGGCGACCAGCGGATGGTCGCTGACGTGAAGGGTGGGATACCGGTCCGCGAGTTCCATCGCGGCGGATTTTACGCGGGCGGGCCAGCCTGCAGGCCGCTGTCGCGGTCCAGCCACCGAATCCAGCGCCCATGGGCGTGACATTCGGCCAGCAGCCTGGCGTTGCGGGTGCCGTCCGGCGCGAACCGGCAGAGCGCGACCATGGAAGGGCCGTAGCCGCCACGGGGCGCATCGGCCAGGCCAAGGTCCAGCGAGGCAATGATCGACTGGCCCTCGCCGGCCACCAGCCAGACGTCGTCGCCGCGCTCGGCGGCCAGCCCTTGCAGCTCTTGCACGAAGGCGGAGCGCAGCTCCGGCGACACGTACGCCAGCACCCAGGTGGACACGATGACCACGGCGAGGTCGGAGGGCACCGTGGCTCCCAGGATCGAAAGGTCTGCCGTCAGGTCACCGCGTGCCAGCGGTGGTGGATCACGTCGCGCCAGCTCCAGCGCCGCGCTCAACGTCGCCATCCGGTCGCGATGCTCGGGCCACACCAGCGCCCGCAGCCAGGCTCCGACCTCCGGGTCGCGCACGTCCAGCGGATTGAGGTCGATCCCGAGCCGCCAGGCGATGTCCACGTGGTCGGGCACGGGCGGCAGCACGCCGCCCTCGACGGTCGCCCGCAGGCGAACCGGCGAACGCTGCTCGCCAGCCGACGCGGAACCGATGGTCAGCGCAAAGCGGTCAACCAGCAGGTTCAGGCCTGCGCTGGCTCCGACTTCCAGGAGGCCCAACGCCCGGCCGCTCGCCGCCGCCACCAGGCCGAATGCGGGGAACGTCACGAGGGTGCGCCCGACCTCGTTGGTCTGGGTCGTGTGGGTGGCGACCAGCTGCTCCAGCTCGGCACGGTGCGTGTCCAGGAATGCGGCAAACGTCGGGTAGAGCCTGTCGTCGACGGGCCGCGCTTCATGACCCGACACCGTGGCGTAGTAGGCGGCAAGGGCGCCATCGGCTCCGGACAGCAGCAGGTGATGCACCGCGGCCAGCAGGATCAGCGGGGTATGGAATCCCGGCGCCGCACGGAGGACGATCGCGGCACGGTCTGGGTCGGAGGCCATGCGCTCGCACAGATGGGCGTACAGCGGCGAGCCCTGCGCCGCGATATCGCGGGCGTAGAAGCGGAACGTGTCGAGCAGCTCGGTCAGGGGGTCCTGGCCAGACGTGGGACTACCTGCTTTCGGATCGTGCTGCTAGGCTATCGGTCCCTGCCAGAGCCCCGCACGACCGACGTGCCCAGGCCGTCGCCGAAGAGGAAGGAGCCAGCCCGTGGTCTTCGGATCCAAGCGAGACAGCAAGTCCGACGCATTGTCGCGCGAGGATGTCGTCGGCAACCTGTACCCGGACAGCCTTACCAGCGAGGTCGATGTGACGCCTTCACCGACTGAGTACCGACGCCCGGACGCGGGCAACGAGAGCGTGATCGATCCTCACGCCCGATTCAATGGAAAGTACGTCTCCGACCGCGACCTGCGGATCGAGGGCGAAGCCCAGGGCGAGATCGAGTGCCAGGGCACCCTCATCATCAGTCCGCAGGCCCGCGTGAGGAGCGGCATCACCGCCCACAACGTGATCATCAATGGGGACTACGAGGGCGACGTCGATTGCGGCGGTCGGTTCGAGATCGGGTCCACCGGCCGCGTCAAGGGCAAGGTCACGACCCAGGTCCTGGTCGTCAAGGAGGGGGCCCACTGGGAGGGCTCCGTGATCATGACGCACGAGGGCGCCCGCCCGCCCGCCGCCAGCGGTTCGCAGGGCTCCCAGGGCTCGCAGAGCAATCAAGGCTCGCAGAGCAGCCAGGGCACGCAGAAGTCGGCGCAGCCGGTTGGAGCAAGTGCGCCATCCGGCCAGGGCAGCATCTTCAGCAAGCAGGACCGCGAGGCCGCCTCGAGCGGCGATCGCACGGCGACCGGGCCCGGCAGCAACGGGCAGTAGGCCCCGGGCGGCGGCCGCCTCGGGCGTGCCGCCAGTCCTGGTCGAGGTCACCCGGGGAGAGATAGTCGAATCCCGCCACCGCGGCACGGTGGCGGCGGTCGATGCCTCCGGCCGCCTGGTGGCCTCGGTGGGCGATCCGCGGACGGTTGCATTCATCCGCTCGTCCGCCAAGCCATTCCAGCTCGCGCCGTTCGTGGCCTCCGGCCGCTTCGACGCCTACGACTTTCCATCTCCCACGGAGGCGCTGGCCATCATGGCCGCCTCGCACGCGGGAGAGGACCGGCACGCGCGCACGGTGCAGGGCCTGCTGCGGGCCGGAGGCCTCAGCCGCGAGGTACTGGCCTGCGGCACCCATGCGCCCTACGACCGCGAGACCGCGCAGCGCCTGCTGCGCGACGGCGAGCCACCGTCCGAGCTGCGGCACAACTGCTCCGGCAAGCACGCCGGCATGGCGCTGCACGCGAAGGCCGCCGGCTGGCCGGTGGAGACCTACTGGCAGCCCGACCACCCGATCCAGCAGCTGGCACTGGACACGGTGGCCGCGGTCACCGGGCTGCCGCGCGACAAGATCGTGACCGCCACCGATGGCTGCGGAGTCGTGACGTTCGGCATGGCCGTGGAGCGACTGGCGCGCGCGTTCGCGGTCCTGGCCGATCCCTCGGGCCTGGCCGATGACGCCCTGCGCCGCGCGCTGGAGCGCATCCGTGACGCGATGATGGAGCACCCGGAGCTCGTCGCCGGCGAGCGACGGCAGATGGACACCATGCTGATGCGTGCCGCGCCTGGCAGGCTGCTGTCCAAGGGCGGCGCCGAGGGCGTGCAGGCCGTGGCGCTGCGTCCGGGCTCGCATGGCGGTGGCGGCGGCGCGCTGGGGTTGGCGCTCAAGATCGAGGATGGTGATGGCGCGCGACGCGCGCGGAGCACGGCCACGATCGCGGCGCTGCAGCAGCTTGGTGCACTGGACGAGGAGACCGTCGGCGGTCGGCTGCGCGAGCTCGCCTCGCCACCGATCACCGATCCACGTGGCGACCCTTCCGGCCAGGTTCGGCCAGCCTTCTCACTCTAGTTCCCCGCGCGCCAGTCGATCGCGACCACCTCGACCGGGTCGGAGATCCCGCGCAGCTGGATCGCTCGCGGCTCTGACGCCTGAAGCGTGGTATCGAGGCCCTGCAGGCTGGCTGCGCTCACCAGGATCTCGCCACCCTCCGCCGCGGCGGCAATGCGGGCGGCCGCGTGGACGCCCTTGCCGCTGTACCCCGCCCCGGATCTCCTTGCCTCGGTGAGGTGAATACCCTCGCGCACGTGCGGCGCAAACCCGTGCGTCTGCCGATGCTCGGCCAGCGTGCGCTGGATTGTCACCGCGCAGCTGACAGCGGACATGACGTTGTCGAACGCCACAAAAAAGCCATCCCCGGCGTGATCGATCTCCTGTCCCGCATGCTTCGAGAAGAGGCTGCGCAGAGTCCGATCGTGCCACCGGAGAAGGTCGAGCCAGGCATCATCGCCGATGGCCTCGACCAGGCTCGTCGACTTCACGATGTCGGTGAAGAGGAACGCCTTGACCGATGGCGTGGCGCCAGCCCGCTGATTCGCCACCGCCAGGGTCGCGAGCTGGGCCTCGACCGTGTTGAGGTCTCGCGCTGCGCCGAGCTTCTGAAACGCTGCGCGCGCGGCGCCGAGCTCCATGGCCGCGCCGTCCTGGTCGCCGAGGCGGGCAATGGCGGTCGCGAGCATGGTCCGCGCGCGCGCCGTGTCGTACGGCGCCTCCACCTCCTGCCAGCTGGCGATGGCCTGACGCAGAGACCGGGCGGCGGCACTGTCTTCCCCGGCCGCCAGCTGGACACAGCCGCGTGCCGATTGTGCGGCTGCTCGGAATGCCGGCGCGCTGTAGGTCTCGGCAATCGATTCGAGCTCGCCGGCGGCTGCCTCGGCGTCCTGGAGCTTGCCGGCCTTGATGGCGATTTCGATGAACGCCGGCAGGAATCGCCGACGCTCGAGGCGGCTCTCGGTATCGTCAAGTGCCCTCTGGATGGAGGCCATGGCCGCGTCCGTTCGACCTTCCAACATCGCCACGATCGACATTCCCGGCTGGGGGTCGCGGCCCATCTCGCCGGCCTGCTGGAACGCCTCGTGTGCAGAGGGCAGGTCGCCCATCCGCATGCGGATCTCGCCGATCTGGTACTGCGCCTCCCCCACGTGGATCAGCCGGTTGTAGGCGCGCAGCTCCTCGGCACCCTGTCGCGCCGATTCTTCCGCCTCCGCCCATGCACCGCGCAGGGCCAGCACTTCAGCCTGGTGGACGCGGCAGTCTCCGGGAATCATCGGCTGGTATGGGTGCGATTCGCTCCATTTGCGGGCGGCATCGGCCCAGTCTCCGGCTCGCCGGAAATCGGCGATCTCGCAGCAGTAGGCGATGGTGTTGCAGTAGACCATTCCGGTGGCGTACAGGCCGAGCTCGCCGGTTACCGCGGCCACCGCGGCGTCATCGATGAACGCGACTCCTTCTGCGACGTCGCCGCGTTCGATCAGCACGTCCCCCTTGAGGACGGAGCCGATGGCCTGCAGGTTCGGGTCGCCGACGCGCTGGCCAAGCTCGATCGTCCTCGTGGCCAGCTCGAGCGCCTGGTCGACGCTGCCTTCGTTCAGCGCCATCACCGCCTGCCGCGCATACAGGTATCCGTGCTCGGTGCTTTCGGGTTCCACGTCGAGCAGCCGTTTGGCGCGGTTCAGCCAGCTGCCCGAAAGCGCCGACGCCATCTTCACGCCGTATTCGCGGGCCAGGCTGACGGCCACGTACCCAGCCCGTACGTCATTGCCCGCCTGCAGATACGCCGCGTACGCACGCTGGAGTGCGCCGATGCTCTCATCCGGCATTGCGGCCAGCCAGGCGGCCTCGCCCATGGACTCGAGATCCGCCGCGGGGATCGGCTCGGCCGCCTCGGCCTCCTTGAACAGGGCGACGGCGCGTGGCCAATCGTGGGCGGCGAAGGCTCCCTGGGCTGCGGCGAGTGGGCTGATGGCGGGCTGGCTCATTCGAGGCTCACGAACGAAGTCCTCCACCCGTGGCGGGTGCTTGGGGGAGGTCCTCCGATCTTACAGGAGGCATGTGCTGAGCCTGCCTCTGCGCTGCGTGGCGCTGCCCTGCTGCTACCATCGGCCACCCATGAGCGACACCAGCGAGCTGCCGATCCGCGTGCGCATGGCACCGAGCCCCACCGGGCCGCTGCACATCGGTACCGCACGAACCAGCCTCTACAACTTCCTGTTCGCGCGCCACGTGGGCGGGACCTACGTGCTGCGCATCGAGGACACCGACCTGGCGCGCAGCAGCGTCGAGCAGGAGCAGGACATCATCGACAACCTGCACTGGCTCGGCATCACCTGGGACGAGGGGCCGCAGGTGGCACGTGGCGACGACATCGGCCCCTACGCGCCCTACCGCCAGTCCGAACGGATGGAGCTGTACGCCCAGGAGGCCAAGCGACTGCTGGAGTCTGGCGCCGCCTACCATTGCTGGTGCACGCCGGAGGAGCTCGACGCGGTCCGGCGCGAGCAGGAGGCCAGCAAGGAGGCGCCGCGCTACAACGGCCGCTGCCTTCGCCTGACCGACGCAGAACGCGCGCAGTTCGAGGCCGAGGGGCGCAAGCCCGCCGTTCGCCTCCACGTGCCGGCCGAGGTCATCCGCTTCGACGACCTCATCCGCGGCGAGGTCGAGTTCGACAACGCACTGCTGGGCGACTTCGTGATCGTCCGGGCCAGCGGTGTGCCGCTCTATCACTTCGTGGTCGTGATCGACGACGAGAAGATGGGCATCACCCACGTCATCCGCGGCGAGGACCACCTGTCGAACACGCCCAAGCACATCGCCCTGATGCGGGCGCTGGGCTACCGGGAGCCGCGCTTCGGCCACATCCCGCTCATCCTGAACGCCGATCGCTCGAAGATGAGCAAGCGCAAGTCGCAGACCGCGATCACCGCCTACCGCCAACAGGGCTACCTGCCGGAGGCGCTCGTCAACTTCCTGGCGTTCCTGGGCTGGTCGCCGGGGACCGAGGAGGAGATCTTCACGCTGGACCAGCTGAGCCAGCGCTTCGACCTGGCGCACGTCCACAAGGCGGGCGCGGTCTTCGACGCCGATCGGCTGGACTACCTCAACGGCGTGTATATCCGCAGCCTGACCGAC
>DATAOD010000085.1:0-22580 GCA_036265975.1 Candidatus Limnocylindria bacterium | reverse complement strand
CGCATGCTCGAGATCTTCGGCACAGCCACCCTCATGCCGCTGGTCGCCCTTCTGTTCGGCACGGCTGCCATCGGCGCCGAGCTGGAGGAGGGCACGGCCATCTATCTGCTGGCCAAGCCGATTCCCCGCTGGGTGACCCTGCTCACCAAGCTGATCGTGGCGGGCGCCTGCTCAGTGGCGCTCACGTCGATCCCGGTGCTGCTGGCGGGGCTGCTGGCGGGCGCTCCCATCGGCCTGTCGGTGGCCTTCGCGGTCGCGACCGCGGCGGGATCCCTGATCTACTGCGCCATGTTCATCGCCCTCAGCGTGGCCACCACCCGTGCACTGGTGGTCGGGCTGGGATACGTGCTGATCTGGGAGGGCGTGCTGGCCGGCCTGTTCGCCGGCACTCAGACCTTCAGCGTGCGGCAGCACACCCTCGCCTTCGCCGATGCCCTGACGGACGTCCCCGCCGGCACCTTCACCTCGCCGCTCTCGATTGGGACGGCGCTCGTCGTGGGCACTGCGGTGCTGGTGCTGGCTGTCGCGCTCGCCATTCGGCGGCTGCGCGACATCGAGATCGCGGGCGAGTCGACCTGATGGACCTGGAGACGCCGATGCAGCCCTGGGCGCGGCGCTTCGCCGGGCGGGTCGAGGACCGTGCGATCGACAGCCAGGCGCTCACCGGCAACCCGCTGGGCGATCCGCACCTGCGGCCGCTGATCGTCCAGCTGCCGCCCGCCTACGACGCGGAGCCGGAGCGCCGCTTCCCGACGATCTACCTGCTCCAGGGCTACACCCACCAGGTGGACATGTGGCGCAACCGCCGCGCGTTCCAGCCGACCACGCTGGAGGACGTCGACGCGCGCTTCGCGTCAGGCGCGGCGCCGCCGGCGATCGTCGTCTACGTCGACGCCTGGACCAGCCTTGGCGGGTCGCAGTTCGTCGACTCGCCGGGGACGGGCCGCTACGCCACCTACCTTTGCGAGGAGGTGGTGCCATTCGTCGACGGCGAGTACCGCACGCTGGCCGATGCGGGGCACCGCGGCGTGGGCGGCCATTCCAGCGGCGGCTTCGGCGCCGCGCTGAACGCCATGCGGCGCCCCGACCTGTTCGGCGGGTTCGCTTCGCACGCCGGCGATGGCCTGTTCGAGCTCTGCTTCCTCCCGGATTTCGGCGCGGCGGTCAAGGCGCTGCGCGATCGGTACGACGGCAGCTACGAGACGTTCTGGGCCGATTTCCGCTCGCGTCCGGGCCGGTCGCGGCCCGGCGACGGCCCGCTCATGTCGATGTACGCCATGGCCGCCTGCTTCTCCGCCGACGCCGACGGCAGGGTCCGCTTCCCGTTCGACCTGGAGACCGGCCAGCTGGTGCCAGAGACCTGGGATCGCTGGCTGGCATTCGATCCGGTGCGCCTGGCGGCGGAGCCAACCCATGCCGATGCGCTGCGCGGCATGCGCGCGATCTGGCTGGACGCCGGCCGAGGCGACGAGTACCGGCTGGACCTGGCGACCATCGCCCTGCACCGGGCCGTGCTGGCCGCGGGAGCGGCGCCCGAGGCGGTGCATTTCGATCTCTTCGATGGCGGCCATGGCGGCATCGGCTGGCGCTACCCGCTGGCCATCACCTGGCTGGCAGAGCGCCTCTCCTGAGCTCGCGGGATATCCCACACGGGCATTCCCGGCCGCAGATAGAGGGGATTTGGGACGTTTTCAGAACCAGCAGTCATATTGCGGACACCGTGGAGTCAGGCGGCGGCGATCACTGCATCGGGCCGGCCGAGCAGGAAGCCCTGGCCCAGGGCTACGCCCAGGCGCATGAGCGCGCGCAGCTCCTGCTCCGTCTCGATGCCCTCGGCGATCAGCTCGCAGCCGGACGCGGCCGCGAAGTGCACCATGCCCGCCACCAGCGCCTCGCGGGCGGGATCACGATGGACGTTGCGCACCAGTTGCATGTCCAGCTTCACGATGGCCGGCCGCAGCTCGGCGATGTGGCGCAGCGAGGCGAACCCGGCGCCGGCGTCGTCCACCGCGATGCGAGCATTCGGCAGGTGCCGGCGCAGCAGCCGGCGCGCGGCGCCGTAGTCCTCGATGGCCATCCGTTCGGTGATCTCCACCACCAGCGGCCGCTGCGCATCGCTGGTCAACGACGCCACCTCGCGCAGCCGCGGCAGCACGGCCGGTGAGAGGTTGATGCTCAGCCACGGCCCCGACGGCAGCGCGGCCGAGGCACGCATGGCGGACGCTACCGCGGCCCGCTCCAGGTCCACGGCCAGGCCGACCTGCTCCGCCTCGGCGAAGCGCTGCAGCGGGGAGCTGCCATCGGTGAAGCGGGTGAGCGCCTCGTAGCCCACCACCACGTGGTCCTTCAGGCGAACCACGGGCTGGAAGACGGTGCGGACCGCCCCCGAGTCGATGATCTCGCGCAGGGCACGCGCGTACAGATCCCCGGCCGCCTGTCGCAGCTGGGGCCCCAGCACGGCGTTCGCGACCGTGGCGAACTCGAGCAAAGCGGGCAGGCGGCGGCCTACCTGGCCGGCGGCCGGCTCGCCGGTGCTGCCCGCCGCGATGAGGCCGTACGGCTCGCCGTTCAGGCTGAGCGGCACGAACGCCGCCACGCGCAGGCCGACGTCCAGCCAGGCGCGCTCGTAGTCGCCGGTGCCCGGCGTGGGGCGCCACTCGTCGATCCATGGGCCGCGGGTGCTGCTGGTGTGGAGATACTGGGCGCGGGATGTCGGCAGCGGCCGCCCCACGGCGATCGGTGCGCCGGGCGGCGCCAGGAAGGCGAGCGGCGTCACCGCCTCACCCACGAACGCGTAGACCACCGCGATGTCCAGGTCGCGCAGGCGCAGCAGCTCGCGGCACAGGGCGGCGGCGGTGGCATGCGCGTCCTCGCCGGCCTTGAACGTGCTGAGGGCGGTCGCCACCTCGGCACGCTCCGCAACCTCGGCGGCGAGCTCTGCCTCGATCTGGCGCTCCCGGGTGACGTCGAACATCACGCCGTGGACCAGCAGCTTGCCCTGGGCATCGTAGGTCGGGGTGGCCTCGTCCCGGATCCAGACGATCGATCCGTCGCGGGCCTGCAGGCGATACTCGGAGGTGAAGCGCTTTCCGCTGCGCTCCCCGGCAGCCAGCTCCATCACCGCCCGCTCCCGGTCGTCCGGGTGCAGCGCGGCTTCCCACTGGGCCGGGTCCTCCAGCCACTCCTCGGCCGAGTAGCCCAGCAGCTTCTCGACCTGCGGGCTGATATAGCGGCCTTGCGCGCCGGGCTCGTCGATGTAGACGATGCCCGGCAGCCGCTCGACCAGCATGCGGTAGCGCTCGTCGCTCTCGCGCAGCGCTGCCAGGGCGGCACGCTCCCGCGACAGGTCGCGGATGAACCCGGTGAACTCCGTCCCCGCGTTGCGGCGCGTGGCGACCACCGCCAGCTCCACCGGGATCAGGTGGCCGTCGCGATGCAGCGCCTCCACCTCGATCCTGCGCTCCAAAATGCGGCCGCGGCCGGTGTCGAGGTAGTGCTTGAAGCCTGCCCGATGCGCCCCGCGGTATTGGTCGGGCACCAGCACCTCGTGCATCGGCCGTCCGAGTACCTCGTCGGCGGTCCAGCCGAACATCTCCTCCGCACGCTGGTTCCAGCCGATGATCTGGCCATCGGCCCCCATGCCGACCACGGCGTCGAGCGCCGAGGCGAGGTGCTCCGCCGTTCGCTGGCTGCGCACCGGCAGGCCGTCAGGCTGCGACGACACGATCGCGTCCCGCACGCTTGGCCATGAACAGCGCCACGTCGGCGGTGCGCAGCAGCGTCTCGCGCGTCGACTGCGCGTCGGCCAGCTGGGTGCAGCCTGCCGAGACAGTCACCGACAGCCGCTGCCCGTCCTCATTGATCAGGTTCTGGTCGCGCAGCGCCTCGCGGACCTCCTCGGCCAGGCGCTCGGCGTCCTCGCGGTCGGCTCCCTCCAGCACGGCGATGAACTCCTCGCCGCCGAGGCGCGCCACCAGGTCGGTGGCGCGGAAGCGGGCGCGCAGGATGCCGGCGAAGGCGCGCAGCACCAGGTCACCGACCTGGTGGCCGTGCTGCTTGTTGAACTCACCGAAGTGGTCCAGGTCGAAGACGATCGCGGCCACCGGGCTCCGCGCCGAGCCGGTCGCCCGATGCCAGGCGGCGATCACGCGCTCCAGCGCCTCGTCGAAGTAGCGTCGGTTGTAGAGGCCGGTCAGCGGGTCGCGGATGGCGAGCTGCTCCACCTCGGCATGCAGGAAGGCGTTGGCCAGGGCCAGCGCCGCGTGACCGGCCAGCAGATCCATCGCTTCCCGCTCCAGCAGGGAGAAGGCATCGGCCCGGTCGCGGCGCATGATCGACAGCGCGCCGACCACCACACCGTCGCGGATGAGCGGCACGCCGGCGCCCAGCAGCGTCATCGGCTTGGCGGCGGTGCGGTAGGCAGCCGGGAAGCTGTCGGTCCCGAATTGATCGTCGAAGACGGTGGTGCGGTCGCGTATGGCACGGCCGGCCAGGCCCTCGCCGGGCTTGACGTCGCCACCCAGCTCGGATGCATCGGCGTCGGTGATGGCGCGCACGTGGTAGCGGCCGGTTTCCTGGTCCAGGACGGTGAGGGCCACGTGGTCCGAGCGCACCACCCGGCGGGCTGAAGCGACGATCGAGGCGCCGAGGGCCTGCAGGTCCAGCGTAGCGCTGACCGCTTGCGTGAACTCGTGCAGGCTGCGGAAGACCTCTGCTCGCTGGGCGAGTGCCTGCCGGTCCCGTCCCAACGCGACCACCGTGGCGACGCGTCCGGCCAGCGTCCCGACCAGGTCGCGGTCCGTACGGTCCAGGCGGTCGCGGGCCTCCACGTTCAGGATGCCCAGCAGCTGGCCGTCGACCAGCAACGGGGCGCAGATCTCGCTGTTGACCTCGTCGAACACGGCGATGTAATCCGGATCGTGCAGCACGTCCTGCACAAACGCCATCTCGTGCGAGCGCATCACGCGTCCCACGATGCCGGCCGTCCCGTCGAAGCTCTCGATCGGGTTGTCGTATCCGCGCTGCGCCCCGAGCACCAGGCGGTCGCCATCGGCGATGTAGATCGAGACGTGGTGGTAGCCGAAGCGGTCGACCAACACGCCCAGCGCCCGGTCGAGCACCTCGTCGGTCGGCCCGCCCGCGACAAGGAGCCGGCCGACGGCCTCCAGGCCAGTGATCTGCCGGGAACGCCGGCGCTCGGCCAGGATGGCGGAGCGCAGCTCACGGCTGGTGCGCTCCACGGCGACCACCAGCCGACGGATGCCGAACGCCACCAGGATGCTCACCCCGGCCAGCGCGATGCCGCGCAGGGCAAGGTCGCCGGACGAGCCCAGGCGCGAGATCTCGGGCGCCAGGTAGATGACCGAGGCGACGGAGCCGATGACGAGCGCCTGCATCGGCCCCAGCGCCGCCGCGGCGACCACCACCGGGATGAACAGCGCGTCGAGCGGACCGCCTGCGCCGCCCGAAAGCTCGACCAGCCCGGCCACGAAGAGCAGGCTCAGCGCCAGCCGCAGGAAGGACCAGCCGAGCGAGGTGAGCGGTCGCAGCCGCGGTGGCACATGGCCCAGCAGCAGCTGCGCGCCAACGAACAGGACCGACAGCAGGCCCAGCGGGACCAGGGCCGGGAGCTGCCTGGAGATCAGGAGCACGACGCCCGCGATGGGCACCAGCGCGGCCGAATAGGTCAGGTAGGGGTCGCGGGCGAAGAGCGGCAGCGGCCGGCGACGGCTCCGGCTGCTGGATGCGGTCGCTTGCGCACGGCTGCCCCGCGACAAGCGCAGAGCACGCGGATCAAGCGACAGTCCTGGTCGCATGGCGCAGACCGTAGCGAACCGACCTGCACCGCACCCATCCCCCGAAAGTACCGAGCGCCCTTCGACGGCTCGGCCCGGCTCAGCGGCCGGAGGACTTCAGCGAGCCCGTGATGGAGGCGTTGTTCGGGTCGAACACGGCGCATCGGACGCTGTTGTCGCCGCCGTTCCAGCCTTCTTCGGTCGGCACGTACCAGCTGATGTTCAGGCTCGTGGCCTCGACCTTGGTGTTCACGTACGACTCGAACGCCGGGATGCAGTTGACGCCGACCCACTGCTCGACCGCGGCATCACCGGGGTATGCGCCCTGGTCCATGTTGCCGATGTGGAACAGCTCGTACCGATGCGCCTTCGTGCACGGCGCGGCGTCCACGTCCTGGAACTGCTCCGCCCCCTCGTCCTTCAACGTGAAGCAGTCCCCCACCCGCAGGTCCTGCACGCCCAGGGTCCCGGCATCCGAGATCTGGCCGGCGTCGTCCCGACGCGCGTTGAGGAGCAGCCCGACGACGGCCACCACGATGACGACGCCGATCCACGCGAAGCGCAGCACCAGCGACAGCCAGACGGGGCGTCCAGCGGGCTTCGTGGGCGCCGCCCACGGCTGCGGGGCCGGGCGGTTGCGCCCGGGGCAGTGGCGGCCTGCGGTGGATCGGCACCACGCTCCAGGCCGCAGCGCGCGCAGGCCGTGGCGTCGCGATCGTTCGATTCGTAGCAGCGCCGGCAGACCCAGCGCCCGGACATCGGCTGCATGACGCGTCACGGTACCCGCGCGGACTCGTGCTGGAAGTGCACGTTGGTCATGGGCCCATTGGGCTTCGCCGAAGCGGCCCCGGAGGTCAGCCCCCGTAGAGCGGGATGCGCGCCCCGTTGATGGTCCCAGCCGCATCGGACGCCAGGCTGACCATGACCTGCGCGATCTCCTCCGGGGTCGTCCACTGCGCGTTCTTCGACGAGGGATTGGACTCGCGCTCGTGCTCGGCATCGATGGTCTTCACGAGAAGCACGTTCGCGGTCACCCCGTGGCCCGCAAGGTCGCGCGCCAGCGTGCGCAGCAGCGCCTCCTGCGCCGCTTTGGCCGCCACGTAGCCGCCGCCCCGCGGTCCAGGCTCGGCGGCGAGCGGCGTGGAGATGGCCATGACCCGGCCCCAGCCGCGCTCGAGCATGCCCGGCACCACCGCCTGCACCATGTGGAGGGTGGTGTACAGGTGCTGGGCCAGCATCTCGTCGAAATCGCTCTGGGTAACCTCCACCAGGGGCGTTCCGCCGTTCCAGCCGCCCACCAGGTGCAGGAGCACGTCCACCGGACCGACTCCCGCCGTCACCGTCTCGACCGCATTCCGCGCGCCATCGGCGGTGCGCAGGTCGCCCACACCCGCCGCCCAGGTGCCATCGGCCAGGCCAAGGTCCGATACGACCTCGCGCAGGTGGTCATTGTTCGTGCCGATGAGGGCGAGTCTCGCTCCTGCCTCCGCAAAGGCCGCGGTCGCTGCGCGGCCGGCGGCGCCCGTGCAACCGGCGATGGCCACCACCCGCTCGCCGAGGGGCACGATCAGAACCCGGTGGTGCCGCCGTGCAGCGCGCTCAGCGTGCTCAGCACCCAGCCGGCCCCTCCGGCGATGGCGGCTCCGGCCGCGATGAGCACGGCGCCACGCGCTGAGCTTGCTCCGCGCCGGCGCCTGGCCGTTGGCTTCGGCATTACGGTTGGATTCGGTGCGGACGTGTGCTCCATCGACAGGAGGATAGCCGTTCGCTGTCCCGAGTCGCTAGCCCCTGCTCCACGCGTAGCGCACGTCAGGCTGGTGTTCCTCGTTGGCCGACCCGTCGGTCATCTCGACCGCGCGGAAGCCGTGGCGTTCGTAGAACCGCCTCGCGCCGGCGTTGACCTGGAAGGTCCACAGCTCAAGTCCGCCCGGATGGCGGTCTTTGGCAAGGTCAATCAGGCGTGAGCCGATGCCGCGGCCGGTCCACGGCTGCCGCACGTAGAGCTGCTCGACGCTTGCGTCACGCAGCGCAATGAAGCCCACGATCCTTCCGTTTGCCTCGGCCACCCATGTCCGGGTCGACGGCAGCAGTCCCGTCCGGACCCAGGCGCGCACGTCGTCGTCCGAGTGCGCCGGCGGAAAGGCGTACGTCTCGCGGAACGCCGCAAGCCAGGTATCGGCCACCGCGTCGGCGTCCGCGAGGCGGCCCGGCCGGATCGAGAATTCGTCTGCCACGCAGCGATCATGCCGGCCCCGCGTCTCTAGGACATGCAGCCTTCCGCATTTCGTGTTCCCGAGCATTCGCGGCGGTCGGGTACCGTACGCCGCGTGACAGCGCGGCGGCCTCAGATCGGCGGTCGCCAGCTCCTGCGCGCGGCCTGCCTGGGGGTATGCATGGCCCTGCTGGGCACGCCGCAGGCCATCCTCGCCGACTGGCAGCCGCCGTCTGCCTCCAACAGCGGTTCCTTGCCGGCGGCCGCGCCGTCGCTGGCGGCCATGATCGGGCAGAAGCTGGTGGTCGCCATGCGCGGCACCCAGCCCACGGACGACCTGCTGGGTCGCATCCAGCGTGGTGAGGTTGGCGGGGTGATCCTGTTCGCCTCGAACATCAGCTCGGCCCCGCAGCTGGCGCGGCTGACGAATCGCCTGCGCGCAGCGGCCGCGGCCGGCGGCCAGCCGCCCCTGCTCATCACCACCGACCAGGAGGGCGGCCTGGTGCGCCGCGTGCCGTGGGCAGGCCCGACGCTGTCGCCGCCGCAGATGGGCGCCATTGGCAGCACGTCAACCGCCTCCGACCAGGGCGCCGAGACCGGCCACGTGCTGGCCTGTGCCGGCGTGAACGGCAACCTGGCGCCGGTCGCGGACGTGCCGCGCACCGCGGAATCCTTCCTCTACCAGGATGGGCGCACCTGGTCGTTCAGCTCGTCGCTGACCGCCTCCCTGGCCGATGCGTTCGCCTCGGGCACGGAGTCCGGCGGCGGCGTGCCGACCATGAAGCACTTTCCCGGGTTGGGACGCGCGACGGAGAACACGGACACCCACGTGGTCACCATCAGGACCTCGGCCAGCAACCTGTCGCCAGGGCTGCGGCCGTACCGGACGGCCATCGGCCACGACATCCCCATGATCATGCTGTCGAACGCAACCTACACCGCGTACGACGCCCATCACGCCGCCGGCTGGTCGCACGCCATCAGCGTCGACCTGCTGCGCGGCACCCTGGGCTTCCGGGGCGTCTCCATGACCGATTCGCTGAACGGCACCGCCCAGTCGCGCGGCGTCTCGCCCAGCACCCTGGCGGTGAAGGCTGCGCGTGCCGGCACCGACATGATCCTGCTGACCGGCTCCCAGTCCGGCAGCCTGGACGCCTACCAGGCCTTGCTCGCCGCCGCGAACGCGGGGGACATTCCACGCTGGCGGCTGCGCGACTCCTACGACCGCATCCTCGCCATGAAGGCCGGCTTCCCGGCGCCGGTGTCGGACGGGACGCCGCCGCGCATCGACTCACCGGCGCCCTCGCTCGCCACCGGCATGACCATCGGCGGAGGCACCACCCCGGTCCGCGCGACGTGGGCCGGCCACGACGGCTGCCGCATCTCCGCGTTCGAGGTCGCGCGGCGGACCGACTCGGGTGCGTGGGTCACGCAGGGGCTCACCAGCTCGGACGCCACGCAGCTGGTCCAGGACCTGCGCTTCGGCGTGCGCTACCGCTTCTCGGTGGCGGGCACTGATGGCGCCGGCAACAGCAGCGACCCGGTATACGGCCCGACCTTCCGGCCGCGGCGATACCAGGAGGACAGCTCCGCCATTCGCTACCACGGGACCTGGCATACCGCGCAGGACCAGGCGGCTTCCGGTGATGCCATCGCCTACTCGAAGGCCGATGGTGCCAGGGCCACGTTCTCATTCACCGGCCTGGCGGTGAGCTGGGTCGCGGTCCGCGGCCCTGCACGTGGCTGGGCGGCGGTCTACGTCGACGGCACCTACGCCGGCAAGGTGAACCTGAACGCATCCGCCCGGCAGGACCGCCAGGTCGTGTTCGCTCGCAGCTGGGCGGAGAGCGGGGCGCACCGGGTCACGGTGGTGAACCTCGGCACGGCCGACCACTCGCTGGTCGACGTCGATGCGTTCGTGACGCTGGCGGGCAGCTAGACGTGAAAGCGGGGCGCGGCGGAATGGCCGCGCCCCTATCGGCTGGGGAGCTAGCTCAAGGGCTCGGGATTGCCGAGCACCGGGCAGCGGAAGTCAGCGGCCGCGTCGCGCACCACCGACAGCTTGCCTTCCTGGACGTACATCTGGAGCGCGGCATAGCTGGTGACCAGGGCCGAGGGGTCGCCGGTCCCGGTCCACGTGGCGTGATAGACAGCCCAGCGACCGCCATGATGGCCGATCAGCCCCGGCGCGAACTCGGCCACACCGATCTGGTCGGGGTTGGTGGAATTGGTGAACGTGACCAGCGGGTCGGTGCCGGTTCCATCGGGCACGTTGGCCGCATTGCCGAAGACGCGGTAGACCGCGTCGTTGGCGTACACCGCGCCAAATGTCTTGGCGCTGGTCGGGGCGGCCACGGCCAGGGCCGCGGTCAATACCAGTGCCAGTGTCAGCAGGGTTCGCTTCATTGCTTCCTCCAACGGATTGCGCCGGCCCGATGCCGGCATCTCCGCTGGAGGTTGGCGGCGCATCGTTTCGCAGCGGTGACACGCGCGTGACGGGTTCGTGAAGATGGATCATTGCTGCCTGCCCGCCCTTTCCATCGGGCAATACGTCACGTGGGGCTGTGGCTGCGTGTCATTTCGCGCATGTATCGGGCAGGCGCGGGCACGAGCCGTGCGCCGGCGTGCACGTCACGCTCATGGCTGCCCGATAGATGGGCATCTCGACGCCTTGACGGGCTGCCCGGTGGAGATTTACCCGATCTATCGGCCAGACTGGGCTACGCAGCCGGCAGCTCGAACCAGATGCGGGTGCGCCCCGCGGCCGAGCTCGCGCCCACGCGGCCGCGATGCTCCTCCACGATCTGGCGCACGATGGCCAGGCCGATCCCCGCTCCGCCGCTGGAGCGGGCGCGCGAGGGATCCACGCGGTACAGCCGCTCCCAGATGAGCGGCAGCTCGTCCGGTGGGATGTCCGGCCCGCTGTTCTCGACCGCGCAGCGCAGCCAGCCGGCGGCCGCCACGGAAAGCTCGACGACCACCTCTCCGCCGTCGTTCGAGTAGCGAGCGGCGTTCTGCAGCAGGTTGGTCAGCACCTGGCCCAGCGCGTCCTGGTCGCCGCTGACCATGGGCAGCCCCCCGGAGAGCTCCAGCCGCAGATTGATCTGCCGCGCCGCGAGCTCCGGCGCATAGATGGCCGCCATCCGGCGCACGACAGCCGCCAGGTCGACCGGTTCGCGAGCACGCTCGCCGGAAGCCCCTCCGAGGCGCGCCAGGCGGTCCAGCTCCTCGACCAGGCGGGTGATCCGCACGATCTCCTCGTGCACCGTGCGCAGGATCTCCGGCGTTGCCTCGATCACGCCATCGGCCAGGGCCTCCAGGTAGCCCTGCAGGGACGTGAGCGGGGTGCGGAGCTCGTGCGCCAGGTCCTCCACCAGCCGCCGGCGAAGACCCTCGGCGTGCTCCAGGGCGGTGGCCATGGCGTTGAACGAGTCACCCAGCCGCTGCAGCTCCGGATCGGGGGCGGGCGGCACGCGGGCAGCGAGGTCGCCACGCGCGATCGCCATGGTCGCGCGGGTGAGGCGTTCCAGCGGCTGCAGGATGCGCCGCAGCAGCCACCAGGCGGCCAGCGCGCCCAGCGGCACGGAGACCGCCGCGCCGATGAGCAGCACGCCGCCGATGTACGTGTCGAACATCGCGCGTGCCTCCTCCTCCGAGGAGCCGCTCTCCATGGCCAGCTTCATGATCTGCTCGGAGCCGAAGCGCTGGACGGCCAGGATCATCACGGCGGCCACCGCCAGTGCCAGAAGCACGAACAGGCCGATCAGCCGCAGGCGCAGGGTCGGCATCGGATCAGGCTCGGCTCAGGCTCAAGGCTCGCGCGCCGGCTAGGCCGATGCGGCCTGGCGGCGTTCCACCGGCGCCACGAACCGGTAGCCGACGGTGCGCACCGTGCCGACGAACCGCGGCGAGGCCGCATCGTCGCGCAGCTTCCGGCGCAGCCGGCCGAGATGGACGTCGATGGTCCGGTCGAAGATCCCCGGATCGTTGTCGCCATGGATCGCGTCGATCAGCTCGTCACGCGTCAGGACGCGGGACGGTCGGGTCATCAGCGCCTGGAGGATGCGGAACTCGAAGGGCGTGAGGTCCAGCAGCTCCCCGTCCAGCCGAACCGCAACGGCGTTGGGGTCGAGCTCCAGCCCATCGGCCACCAGCACCGGCTCGTCGGTGACGGATGCCCTGCCGCGCCGACGAAGCAGCGCCCGCACGCGAGCCATCAGCTCGCGGGGCGAGAACGGCTTGACCACGTAGTCGTCCGCGCCCAGGTCCAGGCCGATGATGCGGTCGCCCTCGGCGCTGCGCGCGGTCAGCAGCAGGATGGGGACCTGCGACACCTCGCGCAGCCGCCGCGTCACCTCGAAGCCGTCCATGCCCGGCAGCATCACGTCCAGCAGGATGACGTCGGGCTTGGCCCGGGTCGCCAGCTCCAGCGCGGTCTCGCCATCCGCGGCGAACAGGGGCCGATGGCCCTCACGCTCGACGTAGAGCCGCAGCAGCTCCCGGATCTTGGGGTCGTCGTCGACCAGCAGCACGGTGGCCATTGCCGACGAGACTATGACGCGCGCATGAAGGCCTCGTGACGACGTACGCCCTCAGCTGACGACGTGACCGTCCTGGAGCTCGATGACCTGGTCCGCCAGGTCGATCAGCGTGCGGTCGTGGGTCGCCACGATGGCGGTCAGGCCCTCCGAGCGGACCAGCTCCTGCAGCAGCGCCATGATGCTGCGACCGGTATGGGAATCCAGCTGCCCGGTCGGCTCGTCGGCCAGCAGCAGCTGAGGCCGGTTTGCCAGGGCCCGCGCGATGGCGACGCGCTGCTGCTCGCCGCCGGACAGCTCATGGGGCCGATGGTCGGCGCGGTCGCCGAGGCCGACGACTTCCAGCATGCGGCGGATCCGCTCGGCGCGCTCCCGTGGCTCGGCGCGGACCAGGCGGAGCGGCACCTCCACGTTCTCGGCAGCGGACAGGATCGGCAGCAGGCCGAAGGCCTGGAAGATGAAGCCGATCTTGCGTCGTCGGAAGTCCACCAGCTTCGCCTCGGACAGCTCGGACACTGCTGTCCCGTCGACACAGACCTGCCCCGAGCTCGGTCGGTCGAGCGCGCCGATCATGGACAGGAACGTGGTCTTGCCGGAGCCGGAGCGGCCGCGCAGGGCAACCAGCTGTCCCGGCGCGACCTGGATGCTCACGTCTGTGACCGCGTGGACCACGCCGCCCGGCATCTCGTAGTCGCGCGACAGCTCATGGGTCTCGACCATGGGCACCCCGGCAGTGCCGGCAAGCATCGGCTCATCCATCGGATGCGCTCCGTCCATTGCCATCCCTCGATCGGTCGCGATCCGGCCACACGCTGATGTGGTCCTCCTCCAGGGTCACCCGCACGCGGCGATCGAGCCCAAGCGCCTCCACGTGTGCGCGCGGCAGCTGCAGCCGGCCGACCCGGTCCAAAACTGCGTACTCCTCGGCGATGAAATCGTGACCGCCGTCCACCGAGATGGAGCGCTGGCGCAGCGTTTCCGTGCTGGTGCGGCCGTCGCGAATGGCAATGGTGCGGCTCACCTGCTCGCTGACCAGCGCGTCGTGAGTGACGACGACGATGGTGACGCCCATCTCGTGGTTCACGCTGCGCAGCAAGTCGAAGACGTCGTGCGCGGTAGCGGTGTCGAGCTCACCGGTGGGCTCGTCGGCAAAGAGGACGGCAGGATTGTTCGCCAGCGCCACCGCGATGGCAACGCGCTGCTGCTCGCCGCCGGAGAGGCGGTCCGGTCGGTGGTCGCCGCGGTCAGCCAGTCCCACGCGCTCCAGCAGGGCCGTTGCACGGTGCTCGCGCTCCCCGCGCGAGAGCCCGTCGAGGAGCATCGGCAGCTCGATGTTCTGGCGGGCGGTCAGATAGCCCAGCAGGTTGCGCGCCGCCTGCTGCCACACGAAGCCGATGACCTTGCGCCGGTAGTCCGTCCGCTCGCGCCGCCCCATGTCGCCCAGCGCGTGGCCGGCCACCACCGCACGGCCCGCCGACGGCACGTCCAGGCCGCCCAGGATGTTCATCAGCGTGCTCTTGCCTGAACCGGAGGCGCCCACCAGCGCGATGAACTCGCCCGGCTCGACCACCAGGTCCAGCCCCTGCAGCGCGACGACCTCCAGGTTGGCGACCTTGTAGATCTTGACCAGGCCCTCGCACACGATCAACGGCCCGTCTCTGCGGACCGGCGCGACATCGGGGTAGATGTCCTCGATGGTCATGACGATCAGACTCCGCTGGCCCGCAGGACGTTCACGACGCGTGCTCGGCGGGCCAGCCACGTCCCGGTGCCGACCGCCACCGCAAGCACAGAGATGAGGCCCATGACCAGCAGTCCCAGCGCGAGCCAGTCGACGAACAACGGCACGCCGCCGGATCCGACGAACGTGCCCAGCCCCAGGCCGGGCTCCAGCGCGAACGCGATGCCGATCCCCAACGCCACGCCCGGCAGGACGGCGATGAGCACCGCCGGAGCGTTCTCCACGACGGTCAGCCCCAGCGACTGTGCACCGGTGACGCCCAGCGTGCGCAGGTATGCCAGGTCCTGCGTCCGTCGCGATGCGGACAGGATCATTGCGCCGATCACCGCCAGCACCAGGTAGACGATGGCCACCAGCAGGGCGATGGCAAAGCCCGTCTCGATCGCCACGCTGAAGGGCGACTTCTGGAGGCCGGCCAGCACGTCGTAGCGCGAGCTGATGTGTGCGGTCGCGGCGGCTTTCGGTAGCGCGGCGGCCAGCTCATCGGCAGCAACGGGCGTCGCTCGCACCCACATCGCGGATGGGCGGAGCGGCTTGTCCGTGTACGCGGCCTCGAGCATGTTGAACGGCACCACCGCGAAGGATGCCGGATTCCCGATGCCGGGGAACTCTCCCCAGCGCGCGACGAGCTGGAACGCCATCGGCTGCCTGGCAACCGTCATGTGGAAGATGCCGCCGATGCCCGGGTCGGTGCTGCCCACCGGCAGCGACCAGGAGAGGATCGCCGGGATCGGCTGCTCATCGGTGCCCAGCGCGGCACCGCTCGCATCGGCCAGGAACGAACGCGGCCAGCCGGGAGCAACTGGCGTTCCAGCCGTCACCGCGCTGTACGCGGCAGGTTCCACGGCCACGAGGTCGATGCCCGCACGCTGGTTCGGCACGCTGGCGAACCCGGTGGTGGGGTCGAGCATCCCGCGGGCAGCGGCGTCCACTCCTGGCAGCGAGGTCGGGTCCAGCGCGATCAGCGAACCGATGCCGTTCTGGTTGATCTGGTAGTCGGCGCCGACCTCGCGGTACGAGGCAACCGCCTGGCCCCGATCGAGGCTCGCCACCACGACCGACGCGAAGGAGCCGAAGGCGGCGGTCAGCATCAGCACCAGCAGAGAGAGGCTGGCGACGGCCGGGTGCCGGCCAAGGGTCCGCAGGGCGAGCACCGGTACCAGGTCGCGCCGGCGCGCCGCCACCCAGCCGAGCACGCGGATCGGCAGCGGATAGATGCGCCTGGCCACGATGCCGGCCGCCAGGCCGCTGAGCACCGGCACCGCCACAAGCAGCGGGTCGAAGCGGGCCGTGCCATCGCTGCCGGCCGCCAGGCCCCGCTGGCGGAGCAGCAGGACGCCGCCGACCGCGATGCCCACGATCGTCAGCTCGATGACGATCCGCCGCGGTGCCACGTGAAGCACCGGCGGGTCGTCGCGTTCCAGCTGGCCCAATGGCTGTCGGGCGCTCGGCCAGCTGGCCCCCAGCAGCAGCACGATGGCCGCCGCGCCCACGGCCAGCGCGAATGCCACCGACGTCGCGTCATCATGGGCCGGGATAAGGCGCAGCGCTGCCAGCAGCCCGACCAGCGACGCGCTGCCGGCGATCAGCACCGCCTCCCAGAGCTGCGTGCCAAGCACCAGGGCTCCGGCCGCTCCCCGGCCGCGCGTCAGCGCGTGGGCGGGGCGGCGGCGCATGACCAGCAGGATGGCGATGGTGCCCAGCGCGGCGGCCGCAACGGCAAACGGACCCAGGGCGGCAATGGCCAGGATCGACTGCGACTGCGCGCGCTCCACGCCGAACTTCTGCAGGACGCCGAGCAGGCCGGTCCGCATCACCGGCAGGCCGGGCTGCGACGCTTCGCTGACGCCGGTCGCCATCTTGACGTGCAGCAGGTCGTCCACCAGCTGATCCAGCTTTGCGGCGTCGACCTTCTCCGGGTCGACCTGGAAGCGCCAGTCGTAGCGGAAGGGCATGCCGGCGCTGTAGATGCTCGGATACTCCTCGGCCGGAATGTACGCCGCGGCATATGTCTCTGGGTCGTTCTGGCTCGGCAGGACCGCCTGGAGCAGGCTCACGTCGTCCCAGTAGGTGCTGGTCGGATCGATCGGGTCGAAAAGGCCCACCAGCTTCACCACGGTCGGCGTGATCGTGAAGCGAGCGCCGGAAAGCATGGTGTCGCTGCCGTCGACCTCTATGAGCTGGCGGTCCCCCACCTTCAAGCCGAGCTCGAACGCCTCGCGGCTGGACATCGCCACTTCCACTACGATGGGCCTCTGGCTCTGCGGCGCCCCGGGCTCGAAGCCGGTCGTCGCGCGCGGCAGCGGGGTGCCGCGATCCCGCGGCCAGCGGCCGTCGACCAGCGTGGTCGCATCGGGTACGCCATCCTGGTACTTGAGCGACAGGTGCGTTCCGCTGTCGGACATGAGCATGCGCGCCGTGGTGATGCGTACTGTCGGATCAGCAAGGAGCCCGCGCAGGGTCGGTGGGAACTGCTCGGCCAGCTGCGCGCCGGTGTCGCGCACGCCGCCGATTCCAGAATCGCCTGGCCGTTCCTCGCCGACCATGCCTACCAGGACATCGCGCTGCACCGGTAGTGCCGCGCGTACGTCATGGCGCAGGGCATCGTCCGAGACCCGGCTGAAGAGCCGCGGCGCAGCGGCGAACACGAAGCTGGTCGCCGCCACCACCACGAAGAGGAGCAGCACCATCGCCAGCTCGGCCCGAATGCGTCGCAGCAGCATGGCGGCCGCCCAGAGCGAGCCCACGATCAGTCCTCCCCCATCCGCAGCGCGGCTCCCAGGCCGAAGCGGCGCATGACCCCGCCGATGACGACCACCGCGCCCCCCAACGCCAGGACAGAAGCCAGGTCCAGCAGGAGGATGTTCATCCACGGGACCTCTACCAACACCGATGGCACCGGTGCCGTCCCCTGCTGCGTGACGGTCACGAACGGCAGCACCAGCCAGCCGATCAGCAGGCCCAGCAGCGTGCCGGTCAGCACGCTGACCAGCACCACGGTTCCGTTCTCCAGCCACAGCCAGCCGGAGAGCTGCCGTCCCGACAGGCCCAACGCTCGCAGCACGGCGAACTCGGCGCGGCGCTGTCGAGCGGAGACCGCCGCGCTCACGATCAAGCCGATCACCGCGAAGAATCCGGCGGCAGCGAAGCCCAGCATCAGTGCGCCGATGATGCCCAGCGCCACCGGGTCAGTGCGCAGCGATCGTGCCCGGTCGCCAACGGTCACGACCTCGGCGCTGTTGAACGGCTGGCGGCGCAGCGCATCGGCCGTGCTAGTGGCGTCGGCGCCACCGGCCGCAATCCACCATTCCTCTGGCGGGCGGACCGCGTCACCGGCCTGCAGCCGAAGCAGGCCCAGGGTCTGCCCGTCCATCACCAGCACCGGCGTGGCGGGATCCGTGGCGGGGAAATCCTGGACGACCGTGGTGACCACGATGGGTTGCTGCTCCCCCTCGATGCCCACCGAGAACTGGTCGCCCTGGCCGAAGCCACTGGTCTTGACGAACGCCTCGTTGACAATGACGGGGATCGGCTCGTTGAACGATGCGACGGACTCTGGCAAAAAGGCGATCTGGAACGGGGACCGCGTAGGGCCATCGCCGAACAGCGTGCCCTCGGGCCCGTCTCCGGCGAGCAGCAGGCTGACGCCGTTCGACCCCTGCGAGCCACCCTCCGTGACCTGGCCGAACTGCTTCAGCCGGGTCCGCCACCCGTCTGGCATGGCCACCGACACATCGGACCACGGACCGTCTGACGTGCTGCTGGCAGCCAAATCGGAGAGGCCGAGCTCGCCGCCGCGCGCCGTGCTATCCACGGGCAGCCAGACGTCCATGGAAAGCCCGGCAACCTGCACCGGGCCGTCCAACCCCGGTGCCAGGGGCAGCACGATGGGCTGTCCCTGGTCAACGAGCCGAACTCGGGTCGATGCCAGCTGGTACATCACCCCATGCGCGTCCCGGATCGTGATGCGCACCAGCAATTGCGCCGTGCGCAGCGCTTCCGGCGACAGCTTGGCGTCATGGACCTTGTCCGTGCTGTGGTCGATGACGAGCTGGCTGATGCGGTTGAACCGCACCCGCGGCGTCACCTGCAGGAACTGCGTGTCGGCCGGCAGGGCCACCAACGCAACATCGGGCCGGCCCGCGCGCAACGTTGCCATCAGGCTATCCAGCGCCGGCGCCGAGGGGTCCCGGCGCAGCAGCACGATATCGGCGGCCGTATCAGCATCCGCCGCCAGCAGGTCGCCGGACCCGGAGGTGAACGAGACCTCGCCGAACTCGCGCTCGACCGGCGTTACCGCGCGTACGCCGGGCAATGCGGCGTAGGCATCGCGAAGGGCCGATGCTTGCAGTGCGCCGCTGGACCGGCTTGGGACCACCCGCACATCGGCTCCCGACTGGTAGGCCGCCTGGTCGCGCTGTGAGGATGTCCAGGTCTCGGTATAGGACAGCGCGAAGACGCCGGTCGAGATAGCGATCATCAGCAGCAGCGCGGCCCGCGTGTAGCGCAGAGGCCGTCGCGCCAGCTGCTGCACGCCGAGCGACAGCACCAGGTCGCGGCCGCGAACCACGAGGGCCTGCCCGGCCTCTGCCAGCAGTGGCAGAACCCGGAGTGCCAGCACGCCGCCGGTCAGGAGGCCGATCGCCGGTGCCGCGACCAGCAGCGGGTCGAGGCCCAGGTTGCCCTGCACCGTCCGTGTCAGCGGCGCTCCGTAGAGCCGAAGCTGCCACAGCGCGATGCCGGCGACCGCGAGCAGCGCCACGTCAATACCCATCCGCTGGCCGAACGTCCGCGTCTCCTGCCGCGACCGTTCCCGCTCCGTGGTGGCAAAGTTGCGCGCCGCCAGCAGCGCCGGCACCGAGAGCAGGACCACGCACAGCAGCCCGGCCAGCGCCGCGGCCACGTACGCGTCCAGCGTGACGTGAGGTTGCAGGGCCAGGCCGGCGTCCGCCAGCGGCCCCGCCACGTTCAGGACGCTCAGCGCCGCGACCGCGAGCCACGGCGCAAGCAGGACTGCCGGCGCCGCCAGCAGCATGCCTTCACCCAGCGCCAGCAGCGCCACATGCAGCGGCCCGGCCCCGCGCGAACGGAGCAGCGCGGTCTCGATTCGGCGCTGCTCGACCATCAACGACGCGGTGAGGACGATCGCGTAGGCGGCCAGGATCGTCAGCTGCAGCATCAGGAGCAACACGCTCGCGCCGCTGACCAGCAGGGAGCGTTCGGCGTTGGCCAGCAGAGCGGGCAGGCCAGTTGCGACGGTCACCTCCTGCTCAGCCACCGTCGTCAGCCGATCCTTGAGCTGCTCCAGGCGGCCGCGGAGGGCGGGCGCGTCCTCGACGGTCAGGCGGTCAAGCCGCGGAAACGTCGTCCACGCCACGTCGACCGCGGGCAGCGCCGGGGAAGCGGCCAGCCTCTCGCCAGTGGTGAAGAAGGGCCCGAGCACCATGAAGCTGTGCTTGTCGACGAACCCGGTGGTCAGCTGTGGATCGTCGTGCCAGTAGGGATCGGTGGGCGCGTTGATGGTGAAGATGCCGACGACCTGCACCGGCACGGCCACGTCCTTGCCGAAGCTGCGCCCGCCGAGCGGCAGCTCCTGGCCAATGGCCAGGTTCAGCTCCCGCGCGACCGAGTCCAGCACCGCGACCTGAATCGGCCCGGAGTCGCCGGTCGCATCCGCCGGCCAGCTGCCGGAGGTAAGGGTCGCGTGCTCGGAAAGCCCATCCAGCGCGCCCAGCAGCGCACGGTTCTGCACGCGCGCATCCGCCGGCCCGGGCAGGGCGTACGTCTCGATGCTCCGCTCGTCTCGGATGATGGTGCCGCCCAGGTCGCCCAGCGCCGACTCGAGCTCCAGCCGGATGGGCCGGTCGACCTGTGCGACGGCCTTCGGCGGTGCGAAGAATGAGGCGCGCACGGTGGTGGCCGATGTGGGCGCATCGCTGATCGCGCGCCGGACACCGGCGACCGCGGCCGCCGACGAGTAGATCGGGCCTGTGGATACCAGCGTGGCAGCGAGGACGGTGATGAGCCACGCCGCCGCAACCATCGGCCAATCGGCGCGGGCGCGGTGCAGGCTCATCCGCCACCCCGCGAGCAACCCTTGCAAAGGCGAAGCGTCTCCGGTTATAGCCGGCGATAGTTTGTCACCGATCCGGTACGCGGCGTGGTTACGGTTGCGCAGCGAATTGCCCTGTTCCGGCGTCGGTCCGGCACACAACCGTGTGCTTCGAAGGACGGAGATAGCTGTGAACATCCATGGGTTTCGTGCGGCCCGAGCCGTGACCTTGAGCCTCGCCCTCGTTGCGCTGCTGCCGGCTGCGGCGAACGCAGCCACTGGCAAGGTGGAGGTCGAGCACCAGCGCGGTCCGTTGGTGAACGCGTTGTTCACCTCCATGGACGGGTCAGGCTGCGTCGAGACCGATACATTCGTGACGGCGAATCGCTCCACGGACCACCACGGGAGCAGCAGCCTCACCTCGGTGATCGCGGGCGTCAGCGTCTTGGCCTATGACCTGTGCAGCGAGACGGTCGTGCTGCAGGCGGCCGGAGAGGTCGACACGCTCAGCCTCGCCGCCTTCAGCGTGTCGAACCAGCTCGACCAAGCGTCGCTGCAGGGCGAGATCCCGGTCACCAACCTCGATACCGGCGCAGCGTTCACGATCACCGTCGACGTCACCTGGTCGGGCACCAGCGCGATCCACCGGGATCACAGCAACACGAATGACCAGTATCCGGGCGGCTGCCACGTGCTGAACCGCTGGAACGGCTCGGGTCGCACGGCCACCGCATCAGGCAGCGTGACGGATGGGCTCACCGAGTTCACGCCAACCGCGACCGATGATGCCGAGATCGGGTTCGTGCACGACGGGTTCGCCGTGATGGGCTGCGCCTGAGGGTTCCGGCCGGTCAGCCGCCGCTGAGGGTTCGGTCCAGCGCCTTGGCGTACTGCTCTTCGGTCAGTACGCCCTCGTCCCGCAGAGCCTTGAGCTTGGCGATCTCATCGGCCATAGACCCGGCAGCCGATGGCAGCCGCTTCGCCTCGCGGGACGCCTTCCCGATCTTCGGTGGCTTCGGTGGCTTCGGCCCCTCCGCCTCGGCATCCTCACGCATGCTCTCGGCGATCTCGGCCATCACCCGCGCCTCGATCATGTGGCTGGCCCGCTCGGCGACCGGCGTCAGCCGGGTGGCCGTCTCGCGCAGCCAGCTCGGCATGTTGGCCAGGGCATCGGCCGGAATGACCGATTCCAGGGCGAGCTTCGACGCCGCGGGGACGGGTGGCTCTGGGACGGCCACGGGCGTGACCGGGACATCGTCGATGGTCAGCTCGTGCAGGGCCTCCGGCTGGTCGATGTCCTTCAGGCGCTGGTCGCCCAGCGAACGGATGGCCACGCCATCGGGCAGGTCGCCGGCCACGATGGCACGCGTGGTATCCGACAGGAGCACCTGGCCGCCTCGTCCGACCGCGGCGATTCGCGACGCGCGGACCACGTCCAGCCCGGTGTAGCCGTCCTCACCGACTGCCGGCTCGCCGGTGTGCAGGCCAAGCCGCATTCGGACCGATACGCCCTCCGGCCACGCCTGCTCCGCGTGTGCCCGCTGCACCGCCACCGCCGCGGCTACCGCCTCGCGCGCGCGATGGAAGGAGTAAAAGAAAGCGTCGCCCTGCGTGTCGATCTCCTGGCCGTGGTACTCGGCGAAGGTGTCGCGCACCAGCCGTCGATGCGTCCGCAGGAGCTCGGCGTACTGCTCATCGCCCAGGCGCTTCAGGAGGGCGGTGCTGCCCTCGATGTCGCTGAACAGGAAGGTAACCGTGCCACTCGGCAGGTTCGGCACTCCCCGATTCTGCCACCGCCGGGAGAACTCTTGGTTCTGAGGTTGACTCAGATTGGGCGAATTCCGGCGGGAATAGAACTCCCAGCACTGATGGCGACCGATTTCCGCGGTTTCCCGTCGTCCTGAGAACTGGGAGTTCTAGGGGGCCGGAGTCACTCGCACTAGGGCAGCTGCTGGACCATCCACTGCCCTAGTCGTCGCCGCGAATGTTCTTACGGAAGCCCATCGCACCAGCGATGATCCAGATGGCGGCAACCACGATGACCACCGCCAGGATCCACATCCACCACTCCATGCGCCTCTCCTGTCGCGCTACCCAGCACCGTCATCGACCACCGCCAGGGCATCGACTTCCACGACGTAGCCGGGGCGGAATAGTGCGCCGACCTGGATCGCGGTGCTGGCCGGAGGCCGCGCGGTATCCACGTGGCGGTCGCGGACTTCGCGCACGATCGGCAGGATAC
>DATAOD010000084.1:0-4886 GCA_036265975.1 Candidatus Limnocylindria bacterium | reverse complement strand
GGCCTCGAAGCTGTTCGAGGACCTGGGCTACGCGACGGTCGAGAACCTCCCGCCCGAGCTGCTGGAGGGATTCCTGGCGCTGCGGGACTCCGATCCGAAGCGCTATCGGCAGGCGAGCCTGATGCTGGACATCCGCGCAGGTGACCCGGCGCCGGCCATCCAGCGAGCACGATCGGCCCTGGCGGCACGCGGCATCGGGATGCAGGTGCTATATCTGGAGGCCAACGACTCGACGCTGGTCAGCCGCTTCAGCGAGACGCGGCACCGGCACCCGCTGCAGACTCGTTCCGGCATCCAGGCCGGCATCGCCGAAGAGCGGCGTCGCCTGGCGGCCACCCGCGAGCTGGCCGACCACGTTATCGACACCAGCGAGATGTCGATCCCGCAGCTCAAGGAGCGGCTCTTCGCACTCGTCCCGCGCGAGGGCGCGGTGGACGCGCTGCAGATCGACATCATCACCTTCGGCTTCAAGTACGGCATCCCACTGGAGGCCGATCTCGTCTTCGACGCGCGCTTCCTGACCAACCCCTACTACGTGCCGGATCTCAAGCTGCTGTCCGGTCTGCAGTCACCGGTCAAGGAGTTCGTGCTGAACCAGCCGGCCGCGGCGCGCTTCCTTGACCTGGTCGCCGAGCTGCTGGCCCTCACCGTGCCTGCGTATCGGGCCGAGGGAAAGGGCCGGCTCACCGTGGCCCTGGGCTGCACCGGCGGGCACCATCGGTCCATCGCCCTGGCGGAGGAGCTGGCCAGCCGCCTTCGCCCGCTGGACAACGCCACCGTCAATATCTTCCATCGCGAGCTGGAGCGATGAACGTGCGCCTGCCGCGCTGGCTGTATCCCGGCATGCACCTGAAGCGCTGGCTGCTGCTGATGGTGCTGGGCGTGACGCTGCTGGGCCTGGGTGCCGCCGTGCTGCTGGTGGTCGGGTATCGCCGCCTGCCGCCGGACTCCTTCGTCTTCGCGCTGACCGGGGCGGGATTGGACCGCGCCATCCGCGGGGCGCTGTTCGCAGTGGTCGGCCTGGCGCTCATCGGCCTTGGCATCTGGGGCCTCATGCGCAGCATGATCTCGCCCTTCGTGACGCGCGGCGACTCGGTGATGGAGGTGCTCTACACCAAGCGCTACCTGGCCCGCGGGCCGCGGATCGTGGCCATCGGCGGGGGGACTGGCCTGTCCGTGCTTCTGCGCGGCCTGAAGGGCTACTCGGCAAACATCACCGCCATCGTGGCCGTGGCGGACGACGGGGGATCGTCAGGCCGATTGCGGCAGCAGCTCGGCATCGTGCCGCCGGGAGACATCCGCAACTGTATCGCGGCCCTGGCCGATGCCGAGCCCCTGATGACGCAGCTGATGCAGTACCGCTTCCCGCCGGGATCCGGACTGGACGACCACGCCTTCGGCAACCTGTTCATCGCCGCCATGACTGCCGTGACCGGCGACTTCGAGGAGGCCGTGCGCGAGTCGAACCGTGTGCTGGCCGTGCGCGGGCAGGTGCTGCCCGCCACCAGCGTGCCACTGAACCTCGGCGCCATCCTGGAGTCCGGCCGCACGCTGCATGGGCAGGTCTCCATCAGCAACTCGAAGGAGCCGATCGCGCAGGTCACCATCGAGCCCGATGACGTCCGAGGCAACCCGGAAGCGCTGGAGCGCATCCTGGAGGCGGACATGGTCATCATCGGGCCCGGCAGCCTGTTCTCCAGCGTGATGCCCAACCTGCTGATCAGCGACATCCGCGACGCGGTGGCGGCGGCGCCGGGCGTGCGGGTCTACGTCTGCAACGTGGCCACGCAGCCGGGTGAGACCGGCGAGTTCAGCGCGGCCGCGCACCTCCATGCGCTGTTCGACCACGTCGGCGAGGGGCTGGTCGACTACGCGCTGCTGAACAGCAACCAGGGTGCCCGGCGGCCCGAGGGCTGGCTGGGCCAACCGGTGCAGATCGACGAGCGACGGCTGGAGGAGCTGCCGGTCACCGTCATCGAGGAGGACCTGGTCGACGTGACCAACGCCCACCGCCACGACTCGGCCAAGCTGGCGGCAGCGCTGATGCGGCTGCAGCACGAGGAGCACGCGGCGAACGTCCGCCAGCGACGGCTGCGCCGCCCGACCGCATCGGCCGCCTCCTAGCCGATGCTGGTCGCCGCGGAGCTCAAGGGCGAGCTCGCACGCATCCAGCCGGCTCGAGCCTGCTGCCGCCGCGCCGAGCTGATGGGCCTGCTCTACGCGAGCCCGCGTGATGCCGGCGTGGGTGCCACGCGCGTTCGCACCCTGGATCACGCGACGGCACGCGTGGCCGTGCACCTGGCCGGCAGCATGGGCGTGCCCGCGCTGGGGCCGATGCGCGGTCCCGGCCGCCATCACCTGGAGGTGATGATGGAGCGTGCCGATCCCGAGGGGTGGACCTGGCAGCAGGCGAAGCCCTGCGACCGTCGCGCCTTCCTGCGCGGCGCCGTGCTCAACGCCTCTATTTCGCTGGGACCCGCCAGCACCCACGTCGAGTTCGTCTTCCACGATCGGGCGCGCGCCCGTGAGCTGCTCGCCCGGCTGCGCAGCGTGAACGTGCGCGGACGCCTGCTGCCGCGCCGCGGGCGCTCCGTCGTCTATATCAAGGGACAGGAGGAAGTTGCCACGCTGCTGCGACTGACCGGCGCCAACCGCGCCCTGCTGGACTTCGAGGCGGGACGCGTGGCGCGTGACGTTCGGAATCGGCTCAACAGGCTGCTGAATGCCGAGGAGGCGAACCTCGACCGCACGGTGCGCGCCGCCGATCGCCAGCTGCACGCCATCGCCCAGCTGCGCGCCAGCGGCGAGCTGGAGCGCCTGTCCGAGGGCCTGCGCGAGGTCGCCGAGCAGCGCCGCCGGCATCCGGACGCCGACCTGGACACGCTGGCCGGCAGCCTGGGCATCAGCCGCTCGGCAGTGAACCACCGGCTGCGCCGGCTCGTATCCCTGGCTGCGGAATCCGCGGCGGAGGCGTCCTGAGTGGCCGCCCCGCGCGTTCCGCTGGTGGCGGGCAACTGGAAGATGAACCCGACCTCGCAGGACGCGGCGGTCGCGCTGGCGGAGAACGTGGCCGCCGGGGTCGAGGGCCTGGCTGCTCGCTCGCTGGTATGCCCGCCCGCCATCTACCTTGAGGCCATCGCGACCGCCGTGGGTGGCAGCACGGTGCCCGGGCGCCTCGGTGTCGGGGCCCAGACGATGCATGCGGCGGACAGCGGCCCGTTCACCGGCGAGATCTCGCCGGTCATGCTAGCCAGCGTGGCGCAGTACGTGATCCTGGGCCACTCCGAGCGCCGTCAATACGACAACGAGACCGATGCGTCCGTCGCCGTCAAGGTCGCCTCGGCGGTCGAGCACGGGCTGATCCCGATCGCCGCCATCGGCGAGCGCGCCGAGGAGCGGCACGCGGGGATCACCACGGAGGTGATCGATCGGCAGCTGCGCGCCGCGATCTCGGAGCTGGACCGCATCGCCGGCAGCGGGCTGGTGATTGCCTACGAGCCGGTGTGGGCCATCGGCACCGGGGATGCGGCAACGCCGGACGACGCGCAGGCGGCGGCCGCCCAGATCCGCGCGATCCTGCGCGAGGTCGATCCCGAGGGAGCCGGCGAGGTGCCGATCCTGTACGGCGGCAGCTGCACGCCGCACCACGCGTCGGAGCTGTTCGCGCAGCCTGACGTCGACGGCGCATTGGTCGGCGGAGCCTCCCTGGACGCCGACAGCTTCGCGGCCATCGTCCGTGCCGCAGCGGAGGTGCGCGGGTGACCGACGCACCGCCGCGTCCGGTGGTGCTGTGCGTGCTGGATGGCTTCGGGATCGGTCACGACCCGGATCGTAACGCGGCCATGGCCGCGCACATGCCGACGTGGGATGCGCTGAACGAGGAGTGGCCGCACTGCCAGTTGGAGGCATCGGGCGCGGCGGTCGGCCTGCCGCCGGGGCAGATGGGGAACTCCGAGGTCGGCCACTTGAACCTGGGCGCCGGCTTTCCGGTGCTCCAGGACCTGCCGCGCATCAACCGGGCCATCGCCGATGGCAGCTTCTTCGACAACCAGGTCCTGCGCGACGTCGTCGCGCACGCGATCCAGCACGGGAGCCGGCTGCACGTGCTGGCGCTCATCGGGCCGGGTGGCATCCATGCGGTGGATGAGCATATCGTTGCCATGGTGGAGCTCGCGCATCGCGCCGGGCTGCCCACCGACCGCGTCATGCTCCATGCCTTCACCGATGGTCGTGACACCCCGCCGCGTTCCGCCGGCAAGCTGCTCCCCGCCCTGCTGGACCGTCTCGACGGTCGCGCGACGCTGGCCACGGTCAGCGGCCGCTACTACGCCATGGATCGCGACCACCGCTGGGAACGGACGAAGCTTGCCTGGGAGGCGATCGTCCACGCGGCGGGTGAGCGGGCCACGTCCGGCGAAGAGGCCATCCGCGCGGCGTACGCCCGGGACCAGGGGGACGAGTTCGTGCGCCCGACCATCATCGGCTCCTACGGCGGCATGAGCGACGGTGACGCGCTGGTCCACATGAACTTCCGCGCCGACCGAGCGCGGCAGTTCACCCGGGCCTTCGCCGCGCCCGGCTTCGATGCCTTCGACCGCGGCCACATCCCGGGCGAACTGGCCATGGCGACCCTGACCGAGTACCAGGCGCCCCACGAGCTGCCAGTGCCGGTCGCGTTTCCGCCACTGGTCATCGACTCGCTGCCGGCCTACCTCTCGCGCCTCGGCAAGCGGCAGCTGCACCTGGCCGAGACCGAGAAATACGCGCACGTGACCTACTTCTTCAACGGCGGCGTGGAGGCGCAGCTGCCCGGCGAGGATCGCGTGCTGGTGCCGTCACGCCGGGACGTGGCCACCTACGACCAGGCACCGCAGATGAGCGCGCCG
>DATAOD010000083.1:0-17583 GCA_036265975.1 Candidatus Limnocylindria bacterium | reverse complement strand
GCGTGGCGGAAGCACGCAACCACGTGGTCGTTGACCATGCCCGCCGACTGCATGAAGGCGTAGCAGATCGTTGGCCCAACGAAGGTGAATCCGCGGCGCTTCAGGTCGCGCGACATGGCGCGGGAGGCATCGGTCTCGGCGGGCACATCGGCCATGGCCTTCCATCGGTTCTGGAGGGGACGGCCGTCCACGAACGACCACAGGTGGTCGGCGAAGGAGCCGATGTCATCGGCCAGGCGCAGGCAGGCCCGGGCATTGCCCACCACGGAGCCGACCTTGGCCCGATTGCGCACGATTCCGGGATCGGCCAGCAGGCGAGCGATGTCGTCTTCGCCGTAGGCCGCAAGCCGTGCCGGATCGAAGCCCGCGAAGGCGCGGCGGTAGCCCTCGCGCTTGCGCAGGATGGTGATCCAGGCCAGCCCGGCCTGCGCTCCCTCCAGGCATAGCAGCTCGAACAACGTCCGGTCATCGTGCAGCGGGACGCCCCACTCGCGGTCGTGATAGTCAACGTAGAGCGGGTCGGACGTGCCCCAGGCGCAGCGGCTGCGAGCGTCGGATACAGGCATCGGGCGAATCTAGCGGACCCGGTATTCTCTGGTCGATGAGCGACGACCACGAGCGCATCCGGATCATGCTGGTCGACGACCACCAGGTGGTGCGCCGCGGGCTGCGCGGGTTCCTGGAGCTGCAGCCGGACATCGAGGTGGTGGGTGAGGCCGCCGATGGGCTGGAGGCTGTCCGCCTGGCGCAGGAGCTCGGCCCGGACGTGATCCTGATGGACCTGCTCATGCCGAAGATGGATGGCCTGACGGCAATCGCCGCCATCAAGCACGCCACGCCGGTGATCGAGATCATCGCGGTCACGAGCTTCATCGAGGAGGAGAAGGTCACCTCCGCCCTGGAGGCGGGTGCCAGTGGCTACCTGCTCAAGGATGCCGATGCGGAGGAGGTCGCGGCCGCCATCCGCTCCGCCCACGCCGGCGAGGTGCATCTGGACGCGGCGGTTGCGCGGCTGCTGGCGCAGCGAATGCGCGCTCGCCGCGAGGAGGAGCCGCTGGAGCCCCTCACGCCACGCGAGAAAGAGGTGGTCGCCCAGCTGGGCCATGGGGCATCCAACAAAGAGATCGCCCACGAGCTCGATATCACCGAACGCACTGCGCGCACGCACGTCAGCAACATCCTGGGCAAGCTGGGCCTCACCAGCCGCACGCAGGCCGCGCTGTGGGCCGTGGAGCACAAGCTCGTCGACTGACCGGGTTGAGCCGCATCGCTGCTCTCGATAGAACTCCCAGTTCTTAAGACGACCCATTCAGCCCTGAATACGTCGCTCGCAGTACTCAGAGTTGTGAAAGCGGCGCGCTTCGCCGTTCTTGGGTCATCCTGGGAACTCCTGGTTCTGACGCACCTACGGGCCGGGAATCAACCCGCCGCCCGTGAACATGAAAGAGCCCGACCGTTGCCGGCCGGGCTCGTGATGCGGGAACGTGACGCGTCAGGCGGCTGCCATGCCGCTGCCCGTCCCGAAGACCGAGCTGAAGGCCGCACGCAGCAGGCCGAGCGGGCTGCCGTACACGCGGAACACGTCGATGGTGATCAGGCCAATCAGCGTCAGCTCCACGCCCTTCGCGAAGTAGGCGAGCGGGAAGTACGGCCCCTGGATCAACCAGGCCACGATCGTCAGTGCCGCGTAGCCGCCGAGCGCAGTGCGCGGGATCCAGCTGAACCGCGCGACGAGCGCAGTGGGGGCCACGCTGCCGAGGAGGTAGAGGCTGGCGAGGCCGAGGTAGCCCAGGCCGTTGAGCGTGAAGAGCATGCCGCCAAGGGTGAGATGGATGTACGCCGTGGTCAGCGTCAGGCCGACGATGGCGATGGTCAGCGCGGCACCGAACGCGTGGGATTCGCGGGTCGCGGGATGGTCGTGTGCGGTCATAGGACGGGTCTCCATGTCGCTTCGGTTGCTGCGCCGCGAGTTGGCGACGTCTGCATCCGAAGGTAGGCAGCGCGGCCGTCGATGGCATCCGCCGTCGGCACCACGCCGCCTTCGATGATCGGCCGAAGCCGGCATCGGCCAAGTGACGTACGTCCCCGAGTGGGCGGGAGCGTGTTGGGCTCAAGCCGGGACGATCGCGCTATCCTCTCGCCCCATGACGGCCGATGCCGAGCTGCTGAAGGGCGCCGTCAAGGAAGTGGCTCGCCTGCTTCAGGCAGACGGCGCGATGATCTACCTGGTCGACGAGGCCGGTGAGCGGCTGCGCTTTGCGCACGACGCCGGCATCATCGACCGCCATGCGCGGAGGCTGATCCGCGACCTGTCGCTGCCCATGGGCGTTGGCATGTTCGGCACGGCCGTCGCCGATCGCGTGCTGACGGTCACCGACGACTACCGCACGGACAAGCGCTTCGAGCACTCCCCGGTGGCCGATGAGATCGTCAACGCCGCCGGCATGCGCTCCATGGCGGTCACGCCGCTCATAGCAAACGAGCGGGTCATCGGGGCGATGGGCGCCTACTCCAGCCGGCCCGCGGCCTTCAGCGAGGCGCAGATCAGGCTCCTGCGGGCACTGGGCGACCACGCCGCCACCGCAATTGCCAACCGGCAGCAGGCCGCCGAGCTGGCGCATCGGATCGAGACGCAGCAGACGCTCCAGAAGATCGCCGCGCGCGTCACCGCCAGCCGCGACCCGGAGCAGATCCTGCAGCAGGTGGTCGACGGCGCCAAGCGACTGCTGAGCTCCGACGGCGCGCATCTCACCCTGCGAGACCCCGAGCAGCCGATCCTGCGGCCGTACGTCATCGCGGGCGGCGTGGACGCCGCGACGCGGGAGTGGCTTGCCGAGCAGGAGTTCCCCATTGGCGGCGGCATGAACGGGCTTGCCGCCGAGCATGGCGAGGCGGTGTGGACGGCCGACTACCTGGTCGATCCGCGCATCCCGCACACGGAGGACGACCAGGAGGTGGCGCGTCGCATGGGCCTGCGCGGCATGGCCGTCGCGCCGCTGCGGGCGCCGGAGGGCGAGATCCTGGGCACCCTGGCCATCTCCTTCGACGAGCCCCACGACACGCCGTCCGAGGAGATTGCCCTGCTGCAGGGGCTGGCCGACATCGGCGCCATTGCCATCAGCAACGCCCGTCTGTACGAGCAGCTGCATGGCTCCGAGCGCCGTTATCGGCACCTGGTCGACAACTCACCGGACCTGGTGTGGTCGGTGGACGCCGATGGCACCTTCACCTACCTGGGCGATGCGCTTGAGCGCATGACCGGATTCAGGCCAGACGAGATCATGGGCAAGAACTTCCAGATCCTCAGCTCGCCGCAGACCGCGGCCGTGGCGCTCCAGGCCTGGCGCGCCATGCAGGAGCGTCCCGACGAGGAGCAGCAGGTCCGCCTGGACCTCCCGCTGGCCGGCGGCGGCAGTATCCCGGCGGAGATCAGCATGGTCGCGACGGTGATCAACGGCGAGTTCGCCGGCGCGCACGGTTCAGTCCGGGACCTTCGGGAGCGCGAGCGGTTGGAGCAGGACCTGCGCCGCCAGGCGGCGGCCATCGCGGCCAACGAGGAACGCGCCAACCTGGCGCGGGAGCTCCACGACTCGGTGACCCAGGCGCTGTTCAGCATGGGGCTCACCATGCGCGCCCTGGAGCTGCTGCTCGACCGCGATCCGGATGCGGTGCGCGACAAGCTGCACGAGCTGCAGGACCTGCAGAAGGATGCGCTGGCCGAGATGCGCACGCTCATCTTCGAGCTGCGCCCGCAGGGCCTGGAGACGGATGGACTGGCGCAGGCGCTCCGCAACCACGCCGCCGCAGTCCAGGGCAGGACCGGCCTGGGCGTGGCGGTCGAGGTGGAAACTGACGAACGGCTGCCGCTCGATATGGAGGAGGCCTTCTACCGCATTGCCCAGGAGGCGCTGCACAACGTGGTCAAGCACGCAAATGCGTCGCAGGCGCGTATCACCCTGCGTCGCGTGGGACGCGAGCTGCGCCTTGCCGTAGAGGATGACGGCGTGGGCTTCGATCCGGATGTCGTGCCACGCGGCCACCTCGGCCTGATCGGCATGCAGCAGCGAGCCGAGCGTATCGGCGGGGAGCTGGAGATCGGCTCGCGGGCGGGACGCGGGACCCGCGTTCGGCTGACGCTGGCCCTGCGTGGTGGCCGCACAACGGGCGAACCGGCCCCGGCGGTTGCCGTGCCTGCGACGGCCGAATGACGTAGCGCTCGCTCGGTCGCTGCGACGACGACGGGGGCGTGGGCCCGGGCATAGCATCGGCGCATGGCAACAACGGACCCGGGGACGGCCCCGGGCAAGCAACCTCGCGTCGCCGTGATCGACGCGGATCGCCGCGTTCAGCAATCCATCGCAGAGGTCCTCCGCGTGGCCGGTGTCCAGGTGATCGGCACGGCCGGCGACGTCCGATCGGCACTCGAGCTGGTCGAGTCCGCCAATCCCACCGTGCTGCTGGTCGATCCCCGCCTGCCGGATATCGACGCCGGGCGCGCCCTGCTATCTGGGATCGCCCTCGGCTGGCCATCGGTTCGGCTGGTGCTCATGGGTTGGACCGATGAGCGCGAGGGCGTGCCGGCCGACATGGCATTCATCTCCAAGACCGCCCTGCCCGAGAAATTTGTGGCCGCCACGCTCGAGGCCTGCAACTGCTGATCCGCATGCGATGATCTCGCGGTGGCAGCGCGAGGTCCTCGTGGACGGCTGATCGTCGTCCGGGCCGCGTTCGAGAACCCGGACATCCGCCGGGTGCTGCTCGCCTACGCCGGCTTCTCGCTGGCGGAGTGGATGAGCTGGATTGCCATCCTGGTCTACGCCTTCGGGCGTGGCGGCACGACCGAGACCGGGATCGCGGCCCTGGTGCAGCTGGCTCCCGCCGCGGTGGTCGCGCCGCTGGCGGCGACCTTCGGCGACCATTTCCGTCGTGAGCGCGCGCTCCGGTTCGCGTACCTGCTGCAGGCATCGTGCATGGTCCTGGCCACCATTGCGCTGGGCGTGGCGGCACCGAGCTGGCTGGTCTACGTGGCGGCGTCCGCCGCAAACAGCAGCATCACGCTGACCCGCCCCATCCAGGGCGCCCTGCTGCCCTCCCTTGCCCGCACGCCGTCAGAGCTGACCACTGCCAACGTGGCCACGGCCACCATCGAGACAGGCTCCATGCTGGTCGGACCCGCCCTGGCTGGCCTCGCGCTGGCCGTCACCGGATCTGCCGCTGTGTTTGCCGCATCTGCGCTCCTGCTGCTGGCCGGCGCTGCCCTGGTGCGCGGCGCACGGGCGCACGCCCACGAGGACCCGCTCCATGACGCCGGGGGCGGCTTCGCGACCGCGGCGGCGGACCTGTTCACCGGCTTCCGCCTCTCGTTCCGTGAACGCCAGCCGCGGGTCGTGCTGGCCATCATCGCCGCCGGCTCGATCCTGTGGGGCGTGCTGGACGTGCTGCTGGTGGTCCTCGCCATCGACGTGCTTCGCATCGGCGACTCCGGAGTGGGCCTGCTGAACGCCGCGCTTGGTGCGGGCGGGCTGCTCGGCGCCGCCGCGGCCAGCGTGACGCTCATCGGCCGGCGGGGCCTGGCCGTGCCGGTTGCCGCCGGCATCGTCCTGTGGGCATTGCCGCTGGCAGTGCTCGGCCAGTTCGCCAGCCTGCCGATCGCCATTGCGCTGCTGGCGGTGGCCGGGCTGGGCCGCATGCTGCTCGACACCTCGAGCCACACGCTGCTGCAGCGGGTCGCCCCGGACCGCATGCTGGCGCGCATCTTCGGGCTGCTGGAGGGCGTCCACATGGGGTCGCTGGCCATCGGCTCAATCCTGGCGCCAGCCCTGGTCGCCCTCGGCGGGGAGGGGACGGCGTTCCTGGTTGCCGGCGCCGGCATGCTGGTGACCGGTGTGGCCGCGTGGCCCGCCCTGCGGCGGCTGGACACCGTTGGTGCGGCGCGCCAGCAGGACGTGGACCTGCTGCGTGGCATCCCGATGTTCGCGCCGCTCGGTCCCGCGGCCATTGATCGTCTGGCCTGCGCGCTGGTGCCGGTGCATGCCCATCCTGGCAGCGTGGTGGTGCAGCAGGGCGATGCCGGTGACCATTTCTACATCGTCACCTCGGGCCGCGTGGGCATCAGCATGGACGGCCAGGAGGTCCGGGAGGAGCGGGCGGGGGAGTCCTTCGGCGAGATCGCCCTGCTGCGCAGCGTGCCCCGCACCGCCACGGTGCGCGCCATGGAGGCGACCGAGATGGTCCTGCTGGAGCGGGGCCCGTTCCTGGAGGCGATCACGGGCGTGCCGGCCAGCACGGCGGCAGCCGACGCGCTCATCGATGCTCGGCTGGCCACGAACAGTGCCGCGCGCACGGAGGAGGAGGCCGATGCGCGCGCGTGACCTGGGCATCGTGCTGGGCGAGCTGCCGACCGGCCGGCTCAACGCCATCACGGACGTTGCTGGCGTGCGAGTGGGCCATCGCACGCTGATTCGTGGCGATCGGGTCCGGACGGGCGTGACCGTGGTCCTGCCGCACGAGGGCGATCCCGGTGACCAGCCTGTCTTCGCCGGGACGCACACGCTCAATGGCAACGGCGAGATGACCGGGCTGGAATGGATCCGCGAGGGCGGCACGCTACTGAGCGCCATCGGCCTCACCAACACGCACTCGGTGGGGATCGTTCACCACGCACTGGTCGCGGCCAGCGTGCGCGCCGCGCCGATCCCCGACCACCCGCGCTGGTCGCTGCCGGTGGTGGCCGAGACGTGGGATGGCTACCTGAACGACATCGACGCCCAGCACGTCGCGGAGGACGACGTCCAGGCCGCGCTGGCCGATGCCCGCGGCGGCCCGGTGGAGGAGGGCAATGTCGGGGGCGGCACCGGCATGAAGGCCTATGGCTTCAAGGCCGGGATCGGCACGGCATCACGCATGGTCGCGGCGGAGCATGGCGGCTTCACCGTTGGCGCGCTGGTGCAGGCCAACCACGGCAGGCGCGAGCGGCTCACCATCGATGGCGTGCCGGTGGGGCGCGAGATCCCGCGCTCGGAGATCCCCGGTCCGGATCCGGCCGCCCCGATGCCCGGCCCGGCTGCCGCCGAAGGCGGCTCGATCATCGTCATCCTGGCCACCGACGCACCGCTGCTGCCGCACCAGTGCCGCCGTCTCGCCCAGCGGGCGACGATCGGCGTGGCGCGCACCGGCGGCGGCGGAGAGCACGACAGCGGGGACATCTTCCTGGCCTTCGCCACCGGCAACCGCAACCTGCGGGCCGAGGACCATGCGGATGCCGTCGCCCGCCCCATCACCATGCTTGAGGACGATCACATCACGGCGCTGTTCTGGGCGGCCATCGAGGCCACCGAGGAGGCGATCGTCAACGCGCTGCTCTCGGCGGAGAGCATGACCGGCAATGGCGTCACCTTCCACGCCCTGCCGGCGGACCGCCTGCTGGCGCTGATGCGCCGATACGGACGCGGCCCAGTCGCCTAGAGGCCCATGGCCCGCCGGATGGAGCCGATATCGGCCGACACCGGAGTCAGGCTGCCTTCCTCCGCCGCGACCGCATCGGGGTCCTTGAGGCCGTGACCGGTCAGGATGCAGACGACGCCTTCCGAAGCATGGATGCGCCCCTCTGCAGCCATGCGCGCGACGCCCGCCACGCCTGCCGCCGAGGCGGGCTCGCAGAAGACGCCCTCCAGTCCGATGATGCGGCGCTGCATCTCCACGATCTCCGCGTCGGAAACGGCCTCGATGACGCCGCCGGATTCGTCGCGCGCGGCTTCGGCTCCCTGCCATGAGGCCGGGTTGCCGATCCTGATGGCCGTGGCGACGGTCTCCGGCTGCTCCACCGGAGCGCCGCGCACGATGGGCGCCGCGCCATCGGCTTGGAAGCCCAGCATGCGTGGCCGACGGCCGGAGGGCGTGATGCCAGCCTCGGCATAGCGCTTGAACCCGGACCAGGCCGCGGTGATGTTGCCCGCGTTGCCTACCGGCAGCGCCACCGCCTCCGGCGACTCGCCCAGCGCGTCGACGATCTCCCAGGCGATGGTCTGCTGCCCGGCGATGCGATCCGGGTTGATGGAGTTCACCACGGCGGCGGCGCCCTCCTCGCCCAGGCGGCGGACGGCGGCCAGTGCCTCGTCGAAGTTGCCATCGATCATTACCAGCCGCGCTCCGGCGGCAAGTGCCTGCGCCAGCTTTCCGCGGGCGACTTTGCCGGCCGGCAGGACCACGTGGCACGGCAGACCCGCCGCCGCCGCATAGGCCGCAGCAGACGCGCTGGTGTTGCCGGTCGAGGCACAGACCACTGCCGCGGCCCCGCTGCGCACCGCCCGATTCACGGCCAGCACCATGCCCCGATCCTTGAAGCTTCCGGTGGGGTTGGTGCCCTCGAACTTCAGGAAGAGCCGCTCCAGCCCGAGCTCCTCGCCCAACCGCCGGGCGTGCAGCAACGGCGTGCCGCCTTCACCCAGGGTCAGCGGAAAGAGCTCTTCGTGCTCGGCCAGCAGGTCGCGGTAGCGGTCGAGCAGCGGGGGCGAAACGGGCATGACGGCGAGTATAGGAAGCGTTGACTGCAGTGCGCGATTCCAGCCGCGAACCGCTGCTGTGCGCTCCTAGCATCGCTGGCGAGAGCGGCGAGGTACGTCGCGAAGTCTCGTCGCCGATGAGGAGGCGCGTGGGCGAGGTCGCGTTCGTGGCTGCCCTGGGCCTGGCCCTGCTCGGCGTCGTGCTGCTGGCGGTGGGTGCCCGCGGATCGTGGCCGGCGGGTATCGGCGGGGGCGTCATGCTGGGGGCTGCCGCGGCGTTCGCCATGCTCGCCATGCGAATGCAACCACTCGGCGCGCAGTCACCGGCCGTCGCCCTGCTGCTCGGCGCCCTGCTCGGGGTGGCGGCCGGATTCGCCGGCCGTGACGCGGCCCGCTAGATAGGGCTAGCTGGTCAGCGCGTCGTGGACGATCCGCGCCTGTTCAACAGCGTGGGCCGCCGGGTAGCCCTCCGCCGGGCGTGATCGCTCCGGGCGGCTGATGTCGCCCAGCGGGATGCGGAACGGCACCAGGTGCCGGATCTTGGGCAGCACGAACTTGCGCGCGCCCATGTTGCGCGGCTCCTCCTGCACCCACGAGACGCGCTCGACGTTCGGGTAGCGGGACAGCACTCTGCCGAGGTCGTCGGTCGGGAAGGGATACAGCCGTTCGGCACGTACGATGGCCAGCTCCGGATGCGCCGCTCGCTCCTCGGTCGTGACCAGGTCGTAGTAGACCTTGCCCGCGCATATCACCACGCGGCGAACCGCCGCTGCGGCGGCGTCATCGGCCACCGAAGGGTCATCCAGGACCGATGCGAACGTGCCGCTGGTCAGGTCGGCCAGCGTCGAGGATGCCTCCGGCAGGCGCAGCAGGGACTTCGGCGTCATCACGATCAGCGGCCGCAGGTCCGGATGACGTGCCTGGCGGCGCAGCAGGTGGAAGTACTGCGCCGGCGTGGTGGGGTAGCAGACCCGGATGTTGCCCTCCGCCCCCAGCGCCAGGAAGCGTTCGAGGCGCGCCGAGGAATGCTCCGGGCCGGATCCCTCGTAGCCGTGTGGCAGCAGCAGGGTCAGCCGCGAGGTCTGCCGCCACTTGGCCAGGCCGGCGATGATGAACTGGTCGATGATGATCTCGGCGCCGTTCACGAAGTCGCCGTACTGGGCTTCCCACAGGACGAGCGCCTCCGGCGCGGTGACGGCGTAGCCGTACTCGAAGCCCATCGTGGCGAACTCGGAGAGCGGGCTGTTGTGCAGCTCGAAGGCAGCCGCGGCGCCGTCCAGGTGCTGGATGGGGGTCCATGGCGCGCCGGTCTCCGTGTCCCATAGCGTCTGGTGGCGCTGGCTGAAGGTGCCGCGCACCGTGTCCTGGCCGGTGAGCCGGATGGGCGTCCCCTCCACGATGAGAGACGCGAAGGCAAGGCCCTCCGCGTGTGCCCACTCCAGCCGGCCGTCCTCCGCGGCTATTGCCGCGCGGCGTCGCTCCAGCTGCTTGGCCAGCTTGGCGTTGATGTGGAAATCGGGCGGCCAGCTGTACAGCTGCTCGTTGAGGCGGAGCAGCGTCTCGACGTCCACCGCCGTCTCCGGCTCGCCGGCCTCGTCCACCGGGATGGCCTCGGCGCCACGGTCCAGCTGCGGCTCGGCGTGATCCTTGCGCACCGCCGCCTGCCGCGCGGCGAGGTCGCGGGCGGGAGCCGCTGCCACTCCATCGGCCTCTTCGGCTGACAGCACGCCAGCGTCGACCAGGGAGCGCGCGTAGATCTCGCGCACGGTCGGGTGCGAGGCAATGGCCTTCGCCATCTGGGGCTGGGTGTAGGCCGGATCGTCGCCCTCGTTATGCCCGTAGCGGCGGTAGCCCACCAGGTCGATGACCACGTCGGCATGGAAGCGGTCGCGGTACATCATCGCCAGTCGGGCCGCGGCCAGGGAAGCCTCCGCGTCGTCGGCGTTGACGTGGATGATCGGCACGTCGAAGCCCTTGGCCAGGTCGCTGGAGTAGTCGGTCGAGCGGCCCTCGTTCGGGCCGGTGGTGAAGCCCACCTGGTTGTTGGCGATGACATGGACGGTGCCGCCGGTCGAGTAGCCGGCCAGGCGGGCCATGTTGAAGGTCTCGGCTACAACGCCCTGCGCGGCGAAGGCTGCGTCGCCGTGGATCAGGATGGGCAGCACGCGTGGCTGGTCCAGCGCGACCAGCGGCCCGCTCCGGTCGCTCTGCTGCGCCCTGGCGCGGCCCTCGACCACCGGGTTGACCGCCTCCAGGTGGCTGGGGTTGGGCGAGACCGATATGGCCACTTGCTGGCCGGCGGTGGTCTGGTACTCGCCGTCGGCGCCGAGGTGGTATTTCACGTCGTCCAGGCCGCCCTTGGTCGCCCGCGCGGCAGTCTCCGCTCGCCCCGCCTCGAACTCGGCCAGGATGGCCTCGTAGGGCACCCCCACGATGTGGGCCAGCACGTTCAGCCGGCCGCGGTGCGCCATGCCGATGACCGCCGCCACGGTGCCATGCTCCGCCGCATCGCCCAGCACCTGGTCCAGCACCGGGACCATGACGTCCAGCCCTTCGATGCTGAACCGCTTCTGGCCCAGGTAGGCCCGATGCAGGAAGCGCTCGAGCCCCTCCACCGCGGACAGCCGCTCCAGCAGGCGCTTCTGCTCGTCTGCTTTCAGCGGGCGTCGGTGCTCGCCGGATTCAATGACGCGTCGCAGCCAGACGCGTTCCTCGTGGCTGGCGATGTGCTCGACCTCATAGGCGATCGATCCGCAGTACGTGGACTCGAGCGCGGGAAGCGCCTCCGCCAGGGTCGTGCCCGGCACGTCGACGCGCAGCACGTCGGCCGGCACGCGCGCCATCGCCTCCGGCGTGAGCCCCAGCGGCCCCGGGTCGAGCGCCGGATCGCCGGGTGGGTCGCTGCCCAGCGGGTCCAGGTGGGCGGCCTGGTGGCCGAAGGAGCGGTAGGCCCGCACCAGCGCCACTGCCGCGGCCACTTCCTTGATGTCCGCTGCCGATGACGTGTCCGGGCCCGATGGCGTGGCCGCATCCGGTTGTGTGGCCTGCGTTGGTTGCGTCGGCTTGGCGCCCATTGCGCCGAACAGGTCGTCGTAGAACTCGTCACCGCCGGCCAGCAGCGCCTCGATCCGTCGCAGGAACGCGCCAGATTCGGCGCCCTGGATGATGCGGTGGTCGTAGGTGGAGGTGATGGTCATCACGCGGCCGGCGCCGGCGTCCCGGATCGCGCCGGTGGCCACGATGGTGCCCTGCCCGGGCATCAGCCGCGGGACCGACGCGGTCGTGCCCAAGGTGCCGGGATTCGTGAGCGTGATGGTCGCCCCGACGTAGTCGTCAGGCGACAGCTTGTTGCCACGCGCCTTCGTCACCAGCTCCTCGTAGCGGGCGTGAAACTCGGCGAAGTCCATGGCGTCGGCGCCCTTGATGACCGGCACGACCAGGAAGCGGCTGCCATCGGCTCGTTCGACGTCGACCGCCAGGCCCAGGTTGACCCCGCCGGGATCGACGCGGTGCGCCGCACCATCGGCCTCCAGGAAGTAGTGGGTCATGGACGTCTGCTCGGACGCGGCGCGCACGATGGCCCAGCCGATGAGGTGCGTGAAGCTCACCTTGGTCGGCGCCAGCTGCGCATTCAGCGCGCGGCGTCGCTCTTCCATGGCTCCGACCCGGATGTCGCGGAAGGACGTCGCGGTGGGCACGGACAGGGACGCGGCCATGTTCTGCGCCAGGCGAGCGGCCGGGCCCTTGAGCTGGCTCGCCCCGGCTGGAATTGCCGATGCCGCCGAGCCGGAGGCTTCCCTGGCCGCGGCCGTGGCCGATCCGTTGCCGCTCTCCGGCGCAGGCGCGCCCGGCGCGGGTGCGGCAGGTGGAGGGGCTGGCTGAAGGCCCGATTCGAAGAGCGCTCGCCACTCTCCCTCGACCGACGACGGGTCGCGGCGGAACTGCTCGTACAGCTCCGCCACGTAACCGGCATTGACCACGTTCATCTCGTCGAGCGTGCGCTCGACATTGGACTGGGGTGCGGACTGCGGGGTTTCCGGCTCGGATGGCATGTCCGCTAAGGATAGGCGGCGAACGCGCCGCGCTCAGCCTATGGCGTCCGCTCGCTGCTGCGGGACGTGGTGACACCGCGGACCAGGACCAGCACCCCCAGCCCTATCACGACGACCGGCAGGACCCAGCCTGGCAGCGGCAGACGCTCGCCGCTGATGCCGATGATCCCCTCGAAGAAGAGGTAGCCGGCCACGAACAGGGCGATGGCGACCACGATCTGCCAGAACCCCTCGCGCGCCATCTTGCGGTTCGCGCTCCGCACGCCATACAGCAGCATGCCGATGCCGCTGCCGCCCGGACCGACCAGCGCCCAGGCGTATGCCCAGCTCTCGTAACGATCCGTCGCGTTCTGGTAGAGGAGCACCAGGCCAACCATGGTCACGATGCTGCCGGCGATCGTCAGCCCCGATCCGTTGCGCTGGGTCAGCCCCAGCGCGGCGAGGGCCACGCCGGGCGCGATCACGTAGAACGGCCATGTGGCGGCGCCCCAGTCGAGATTCGCCCACTGCCCGATGAAGAAGGCGGCGCCCACAAGGATGAGCAGGATGCCCAGCATCGCTGTGCCGGACGTTCCGCGACGCACGGGCCAGTCCGGGATGGGATTCCAGGGCGCATCGCTCGCCGGGGGTGGGGTGCCAGCGGCTTGCGGCTCGGGCATGGGCTGCTGCGACGTGGGTGCAGGCTCGGGCGGCGGAGCTTGCTCGGTCATGGGCGGATGCTACCGCTCGCGGCAAGGACCGGCGCCTCGTCACGGCGTGCCAGCCAGTCGGAATAGCCGCCGGTGAAGGCGTGCGTGCCGCCGTCTTGCACCTCCACGATGCGATCGGCCATGCGGTCCAGGAAGTAGCGGTCATGGCTGATGAAGATGGCCGTGCCCTCGAACGACTCGATCGCGGATTCGAGCGTCTCGATCGACTCGATGTCCAGGTGGTTGGTTGGCTCGTCCAGGACCAGCAGGTTCGCGCCGGACAGCGTCAGCAGCAGGAGCTGGAGTCGGGTGCGCTCGCCGCCCGAGAGCGTGCGGATCGGCCGTCGCACCTGCTCGTAGTCGAACAGGAAAGCCATCAAGCGGCTGACCGCCTGCTCCTCCGTGCCCGGGTAGCTCGCTCGCATCGTGGACAGCGGCGTGGCGTCCGGATCCAGCGTGTCCTGGTCCTGCGCCAGGTAGCCGATCCGAATGGACGGGCCGACCCACACCTCGCCCTCGGTCGGTGGAATCTCGCCGATCAGCGTCTTGAGCATCACGCTCTTGCCTGCGCCGTTGAGCCCGACCACGCCGACACGCTCACCGTGCATCACGGTGAGCTCCACGCCCAGCAGCACGGGATGCTCGCCGAACGCCACCGCCACCTCGCGCAGCTCCGCGGCCCGCTTCCCGCCGCGCTGGTGGGGATGAAGCTCCAGCCCGATCCGTCGGCGCTCGAGCACCGGCCGCTCGACCTTGTCCATGCGGTCGACGCGCCGCAGCGCCTGGCGCGCCGCGTTCATCAGGCCGCTGTTCGACTGCCCCTCCGGCACCGCCCGCGCCCACTGGATCAGGCGCCGCGCGGCTTCCTCCAGCCGCTCGATCTCCTTGCGCTGGGCGAGGTAGCGCTCCTGCTGGCGCTTCAGCTCCAGCTCGCGCGCCACGGCGTAGGCGGTGTAGTTTCCCGGCCAGACCCGAACTCTCCCGGCATCGAGCGAGGCGACGTCGGTCACGGTCTCGTCCAGCAGGTAGCGATCGTGACTGACTGCCAGGAAGCCGCCGACGAAGCCGTTCATCAGCGCCTGCAGCCGCTCGCGTCCCTCCAGGTCCAGGTGCGCCTCCGGCTCGTCAAGGAGGAGCAGCTGGGGATCCTGGATGATGGCTGCCGCCAGGCCGATCAGCTTGCGCTGGCCGCCGCTCAGCACGCTGGTCGGCAGCTCCAGCTCTCGCTCCTCCAGGCCGATCTCGTTCAGCATCGCCCGCAGCCTGCCCTCGAAGGCCGGGCCGCCGGCCCGCTCGTACCGGTCCAGCAGGCTCGCCTGCTCCGCCAGCACGCGTTCCATCTGCGTCGCGTCGTTGTAGACCGATGGATCGGCCAGCCGCTCGTTGCATGCCGCCAGGCCCGCGTCGATCTCGCGCAGGTCGGCACGAGCCTCGTGCAGCGTATGTCCCGCCGTCCGCTCGTCCCCGAGCGGATGCTGGGCGACCATCGCCAGCCGCAGGCCGCGCTGGCGGGTGATCTGGCCGGCATCCGCTTCCTCGTCGCCCATCACGATGCGCAGCAGCGTGGACTTGCCGGAGCCGTTCGGGCCCACCAAGCCGAGCCGCGCCCCCTCGGGCAGCTCCAGGTCGACGCCGCGCAGGATCTCGCGGCCACCGAATGCCTTGGTGAGGCCGCGAATGGACAGCAGGGTCATGTCTCGAGGACAGCGCGCAGCGTTCCGGAATCGACGTTGCGCCCGCTGAGCACCACGGCCACGCGCCGGCCGTCCAGGCCACCGAGCCTCGCCCGCAGCGCAGCGATGCCCAGCGCCGCGCTGCCCTCGACGAGCAGGTGGTGCGCATCGGCCGCCCAGCGCATCCCGTCGGCGATCTGCGCCTCGTCGACCAGCACCACCTCGTCGACGAGCTGCCGTGCCATCTTCCAGGTGATGCTGCCACGCTCGATGTTGCCGGCCACGCCATCGGCCAGCGTTGGCGCGATGGGCATTGGCTTCTGCGATCCGGACTCGAAGTAGGCGTACAGCGGTGGCGAGGCGGCGGGCTGCACGCCGACCAGCCGCAGCCCGGGACGCATGGCCTTGGCCCAGAGCCCGATGCCGGAGATCAGCCCGGCCCCACCCACCGGCACCACGATCGCGTCGCAGTCCGGCCACTCCTCCATGACCTCCAGCCCTACGGTGGCTGCCCCGGCCACGACATCGGCGTCGTTGTAGGGCGGAACGTAGGTGGCGATGCGCTCGTCGTCCCTGCGCCGCGCCTCGCTCTCGACGTCGTCCGGCTCGCGCCCGAACACCTCGATCACGATGCTGTCGGACTCCAGGGCGCGCAGCCGCTCCAGCTTGGCCGGCGAGACGGATGCCGGAACCAGCACGGTGAGCCGCATGCCATGGCGCGCAGCCGCTGCTGCCACGGCGATCCCGTGGTTGCCTGTCGAGGCCGCCACCAGGCGCTGGTTCGGATCCTCCGCGGCCAGCAGCGCCACCTTGTTCTCGGCGCCGCGCAGCTTGAACGCGCCGGTCGGCTGCAGGAGCTCCAGCTTCAGCCGCACCTCGGCCGCGCCGCTCTCTTCGGCGAGACGCGGCGAGGGTTCCAGGGGCGTGCGCACGGCGACGCCGCGCAGGCGCTGCGCGGCAGCCAGGACGTCGGCGACAGTTGGGAATCGGGCCATGAGGGGCCCGATTCTACGGGTGAGCGGGCCTCAGGCCGCGTCGGGCAGGAAGTCGTCCCCGCTGGGACTCGTGGTGAGTGTCTTCAAGCGCCGGCTGATGCGCATCAGCGAGCCGAGCCGATCCGTCACCCGCGCACGTTCCACGGGCGTGGCCCAGTGGCGCAGCGTGTAGTCGATCTCGTGCTTGTGCCTGGTGGCGGTCATGAACAGCTCCTCGATCCGAGCCTCGAGATCGGGCTCCGGGTCGCCGGCGAGCAGCTCACGGCGCGCCTCGAGCACCTCCAGGTAGTAGGAGGTCGCCAGGCGATCGAGATCCTGATGAGCATCGTGCGCCCAGGGCTCCGGCGGGCCGCCGAAGCCGAAACGCCGCCACTCTCGCGGTTGAACGGTATGTACCACGAGCGCACGGTATGCCCGCTCGGGCGCGGGGAACAGCATCCGACCGGGCTATTTGGCACGTGTACGAATGTTGGACGGCCGTCGCCGCCCGGGTCAGTGCGCGCACGCACCAGCGGCGCCTCGGGTACCCGTGAGGGTCACGCGCCCAATGGGCTGGTAAAATCGATGGGCCTCGCTGGGGTGTGGCCAAGCGGTAAGGCGCCTGACTCTGGATCAGGAGATCGAAGGTTCGAATCCTTCCGCCCCAGCCAACGCACAGGCGTGCCTCGTTTTCTCCTTTCATGCGTCGGTCGACCCTCTTGCTCGGCATGGTTCGTGCAGGATGGCCGCGCAAACCTGTCGGCCGAATCCGGGAGTTCTGTGACCGAGGGTGCAGCTAGCGAGCCGCCCGTGGAGCTTGACGAGCACCGAGTCCTGGTAGTCGAAGATGATCCGGCGCTCCGCGAGATCTACGCGGGGGCGCTGCGTGGGTACGGCCACGACGTGAGGACGGCGTCCGATGGCGTGGCTGCCCTTGACGCACTGTCCAACGGCTGGGAGCCGTGCGTCGTGTTCCTGGATCTGAGGATGCCGGGCATGGACGGCTGGGAGTTCAGCCGCCGGCTGCGGGAGGACCAGCGCCACCGCGAGGTGCGCGTCGTGGTGGTCGCCGCGCATTTCCGCATCGACCACGAAGCGGCAGAGATCGGTGCCGATGGCTGGCTACAGAAGCCGTTCGATCTCACGCGCCTTGACGAGGAGACGCGCTCACTGTGCAACAACTGACGGGCGCCACCGAGGAATCCGTCGTGCAGCAGTCGGCAGCTGATCTGGAGCGACAGCTCCCTGCCATCTTCGGCACCATCGCCGATGGGGTCACGGTGCTGGATCGATCGGGCACGATCATCTTCGCCAACGCATCGGCGGCCCGCATGCTGGGCAAGTCAGACGCCTCCGAGGTCATCGGCAAGCCGTCGCCGACGATCACCGGCGACTTCGAGATCCTGGCCGAGAATGGGCAGCCGCTTGACCCTCAGACGCTGCCCACCCGACGCGCCTTCGCCGGCGAGACAGAGCCGGAGGCCGTGCTCCGCTTCCGCAGGAAGGGCTCGATGCGCGACCAGTGGTCGATGGTCCGCGCCCGCCTCCTGCCTGGGGAGCAGAGCGAACACGACCTGGTGGTCACGAGCTTCCAGGACATCACGGCCATCAAGCTGGCCGAGCTGCGCCTCGCCTTCCTTTCCGAGGCAAGCGCGGTCCTTGGCGAATCGCTCGATTTCCACGAGACGCTGAAC
>DATAOD010000082.1:0-1595 GCA_036265975.1 Candidatus Limnocylindria bacterium | reverse complement strand
GGATGCCATCGCATTCTGGATAGGAGGGTGAGATGAGCCGGCTGTCGATGCGGCCGTCGCCGTCGCGGTGGGAGACGCTGGAGACGGCGACGCGCTGCTGTCCGGCGTGCGGCGGTCGGCTGTCCTGCCACTACACCAACCGGCGCGCCGTCGTGACCGTGGACGGGCTGCTCGGCCTGCGGCTCAAGGTCCGCCGCTGCGTCAACTGCGGCTGCGGCCGGTTCCACCGTGCGTTTCGACCGGAAGCCGAAGGCGCCATCGTGTTGCCGCAGCAAGATTGACCTCATCGCTTTGGTCGGCCGGCTGCGCTACGTCACCCGGGCCAGCGTGCCGGAGATCCATGCCGAGCTGGTCCGGCGCGGCGTGATGATTTCGGAGCGCAGCGTCACCAACCTGCTCGACCGGTATGACGAATTGGTCGCGACGGCCATGACCGACCCTGACCACTTGCGGGCACGCTTCGCCGACCAGGGCCGGGTCGTGCTGGCGATCGACGGCTTGCAGCCCGAGGTCGGCCACGAGGTGCTCTGGGTGATCCGCGACTGCCTTTCCGGCACGGTGGTGCTGGCCCGTGCGCTGCTGTCGAGCACCGCTGCGGATCTCACGCCGTTGCTGTGCCAGGCGGCCGAGAGCGTCGGCGTGCCGGTGACCGGCGTGGTCAGTGACGGTCAGCGCTCGATCCGCATCGCGGTGGCCAAGGCCCTGCCCGGGGTGCCGCACCAGCTGTGCCATTTCCACTATCTGCGCGAGGCGGCGCATCCGATCTTCGAGGCCGACCGACACGCCAAGAAGGAGCTGAAGAAACGGATCCGCGGGATCCGGCCGATCGAGCGGGCCGTCGAGGGCCGCCAGGATGCTGAAGCCGATCTAGTCCAGGGCTACTGCGCGGCGGTGCGCAGCGCCGTGACCGATGACGGCCGAGCGCCGCTCGACGCCGGCGGGCTGAAGCTGAAGGCCCGGCTGGAGGCCGTGGCAGACAGCCTCCAGCGTGTCGACAAAAAAGGGGGGCCACCAAGCCAATCCAGGACTTGAGCCGCCTGATCGGCTGCGCCCTGCAGGAAACCGCACCGCTGTGGCCGGACATCAAGAGAGCTTTCGGCTGGGTGCACCGGGCCGCGCACATCTTGAACAACACCGAGGCGCTGCCGGCGCCCACGGTGGCCCGGCGGCTCGATGGCCTGTGTGGCGCCCTGTGCCGACACCGCGCGTGCGCCGGCGACTTGGCAGACGGCGTCGACCACTTCTTGAAAGTAACCCGCAGCTACCGGCCCGGCCTGTTCCACTGCCATGCCGTCGCCGACCTGCCGGGCACCAACAACGGGCTGGAAGGCCTGTTCGGTTCTTACCGCTACTGCCAGCGGCGCACCACCGGCAGACGCTCGGCTTCCTCGGCGGTGCGCGGCCCGGCGCGCCTGGTCGCCTCGGTGACCTCCCACCTCGCACCGCCAGCGATCTGGCCGCTGTCGATCGCTGGCAAGCGATGCGCACCGACATCACAGCACGCCGGCTGCAACGAACCAGAGGAAGCCGCTTCAGACGAGATCCGGAAGCTTATTTGCGCAAGCTGGAAGCTCAATATGCCGCCGCCAAGTAAG
>DATAOD010000081.1:0-2230 GCA_036265975.1 Candidatus Limnocylindria bacterium | reverse complement strand
GGGCCCCCATCTCGTCCTAGACGCCTGCGTGGACACCGCCCCGTTCGGGGATGAGACGGCCTGGACCCGCTCGCCTACCTCAGGGGCTGTTGCTGAGGGCTGGCTGCATGGACGCGGCAGCGCGGACTGTAAGACGGCGGCGGCGATCTTCTGCCACCTGATGGCTCGTCTGGCCAGTCAGCGCCGCCGGTTGCCGGGCACGGTGACGTTGCTGCTTGACGTCGATGAGCACACCGGCGGATTCGGTGGTATCAAGCGCTATCTTGCCGAGACGGCAGGACCGATTGCCGGGGTGATGATCGGCTATCCCGGTCTTGATCATGTGATCGTCGGCGGTCGTGGGTTCTGGCGTGCCGACATCATCGTTCACGGCAAGTCAGGTCACACTGGCCGAGGACGGGACCGGCCGGACCAGGTAAATGCCGCCGAGAAGGCCGCCCAACTCGTTGCTGCGTTGGCTCAACACCAAAGGCCCGGCCCTGTTGATCAGATCATTGGATTGCCGCCTCGGCTGACCGTAACAGCCATACACGGCGGTACGGGCTACTCGATCATCCCGGACCGGTGTGAGGTCAGTGTGGACGCCCGACTGACGTCCACCTTCGACCGTACAGCCGCCGAAGAGCTCGTCGGGCAGCTTGCCAATGATGTGGATCGACAGGTTCCGGGAGGTCGGCCAAGCGAGATCCGGGCTCATGAGAGCTGGCCCGCCTACCGCCTGCCGGATGATGCGCCGGTCGCCCAGGCCCTGCTGACCGCAGCCGCGTCGTATCTTGATCGGCCGCCAGCGCCAAAGGTTGCCGGGCCCTCCAACATCGGCAACTACCTGTCGAGCTGCGGCATTCCAGCAACTGCCGGCTTCGGAGTGGCCTACCAAGGGCTGCACGGCACCGATGAGCGGATCGAGATCGGGACCATCCCGGCGGTACAGGCGATCTACCAGGAAGCCGTGTTGGCACTGCTCAACGGCCAGGTTGGCAGCAGATCGCCAGGGGATTGGTAGCAGCAAGTCGGCAGGCAGCGTGCTTCTACGGGCGGGGACAGTGGGCTTTGTCGACGACGCGTGAAAACTGACCCCCTGGCGAGACGCTCGGGTTCTAGGGCTTGTCGCAACACTCCTGCTTCAAAGGGGGTGTGCGGATGGGCAGACGAGGACGCAAGCGCCAGCTGGAGGTCGAGGCCGAGTACTGGCAGCTGCTCAAGGCCGGGGTCGGGACGGTGGCGGCGTGCCGGCTCGTGGGTATCACGCGCAAGACCGGCTACCGGTGGCGGGCCGAGAACGGCGGGATCCCGCCGGTGCGGCTGGCCGAGGCGGCTCGTACGGGCCGGTACCTGTCGCTGCTGGAACGCCAGCGGATCGCGACCTTGCGCGGCCGCGGGCATGGCGTGCGGGAGATCGCCTGGCGCCTGGGTCGGTCGCCGTCGACGGTCAGCCGGGAGCTGCGCCGCAACCTGCGCCCGTACGACAACGACGTCTACGACGGTGACCTGGCCCACGCCCGCGCCCGGCAGCGGGCCCGCCGCGAGCGCCACGCTCGCCTGGCCCGCGACGCGGGGTTGCGCGCCGTCGTGCAGGCCAAGCTGGAGCTGGAGTGGAGCCCGCAGCAGGTCGCCGCGCACCTGCGGGTGGCCTACCCGGACCGGCCGGACTGGCACGTGTGCCACGAGACGATCTACCAGGCGCTCTACCACGGCGGGAGGGGCGGGCTGAGCCGGCAGCTCACCCGCCGGCTGCGCACGGGACGACCGCTGCGCAAACGACGTCGGCGGGCCGATCAGCGCCGCATCCGGTTCGTGGCCCCGGCGCTGCTGCTCGAGCACCGGCCCGCCGCGGTCGAGCAGCGCGTGCGGGTCGGGGATTGGGAGGGTGACCTGCTCGTCGGCCGCTCGAGCCAGTCGGCGATCGGCACGCTCGTGGACCGCACCAGCCGCTACCTCAAGCTGGTCCACCTGCCCAGCGGGCACGGCGCCGAACAGCTCTGGGCCGCGCTCACCGAGGTCATGGCGACCCTGCCGCAGGCGACGCGGCTGACGCTGACGTGGGACCAGGGCTCGGAGATGGCCTGGCACGACCGCATCGCCGCCCACTTCGCCGAGGGCGTGTACTTCGCCCACCCGGCCAGCCCGTGGCAGCGCGGCACCAACGAGAACACCAACGGGCTGCTACGCCAGTACTTCCCCAAGCGGACCGACCTGCGCGTGCACAGCCAGGCCGATCTGCTCGCCGTTG
>DATAOD010000080.1:0-4104 GCA_036265975.1 Candidatus Limnocylindria bacterium | reverse complement strand
GGAAGGCGCTGCACGGGCGGGCTCGAGCTGCTGCGGGGTTCACTGGGCGGGCGTCCGCCGCTGGCTGCTCAGCGGGTCGCTCCAGGGTGAAATGCTATCATCGGCGCCGGTTTCGGAGAGGTCGCATAGTGGCCTAGTGCGGCGGTTTGCTAAACCGTTGAAGGGGGTTTCCTCTTCCGAGGGTTCGAATCCCTCCCTCTCCGCCAGCCCCATGGCGTGTGCCCGTAGCTCAGTGGATAGAGCGTCAGGTTGCGGACCTGAAGGCCGGAGGTTCGAGTCCTCTCGGGCACGCCATTCCTCTTCGGCGGGACGTTGCGGATGGACGTTTAGGGCGGCGGCACACCCGCGCCGGGACCCATGCTGCCGCCCCGTCGCGCTTCCTCGGTGGTGAACGCGCCGCGCCGCTCGCGAATCCATCTTCGAGCACCGCGGTACCGCAGCGCCTCGTAGGCGATAAGCCCGGCACACGCCAGGGCGACCAATGCCAGCGCCGCCAACGCGGGCACGATCAAGGCCACCGGAATGAGCCCAGCCAGCACGACGGTCGCCACCGGGCGACCATGCCCCAGCCCGCCGCCCATCCGTAGCCGCCCGGCGACGTGCGCCGCCATGTACAGCGCCAGCCCGCCGCACAGGCCAATGGCCGGAATGATGGGTAGCGGATGCACCTCGCCGTGCAGCGTCGTCTTCAGGCCAAGGGCAAACAGCACGATGCCGGCAACCATCGGCAGGTGGAGGTAGGAATACAGGTCGCGCGCCAGGATGGCCCGATGCGCCCCAGTCAGCTCCGTGAGCCGTGACTGGGCAACGAATATGACCCAGTCGAAGTACGACCACCACAGCGCCGCGATCACCACCATGCCAAGAAGGGCCGCCAGCAGGACGCCCGCGTCCAATGGCAGTCCGGCCGCCCCCACGCCGATGGCCACGATCGACTCGCCCAGGGCGATGATCACCACCAGCCCGTGCCGCTCGATGAAGTGCTCGGGCGACACGCGCCAACCCCGCATCCCGCCGATCAGCACGCCGCCGTAGTCGATCACGAGCGCCGCTGCCCACAGCAGCACCTGCGTCGTGCCGCCGAAGAAGGCCGCCAGCACCAGGACCGCAGGCCCCAGCACCGCGCTCGGCGTGGTGCGGACCACTGCCCGCAGCAGCTCCTTGTCGCCACGTCCGGCCAGGGTGTAGAGCGCCAGGTGCAGCGCGCGCACCACGAAGTAGGCGATCCCGAACGTCAGCCCATCGCGCCCGAACGCGTCGGGTGCCGCCAGCGAGACAACCAGCATGGCGCCGATGGCGCAGAAGACCACCAGCCGCACGCCTCCCTCCTCGGGATTCAGCGTGTTGGTCAGCCATGCGTACGCGCCCCATGCCCACCACAGGACGGCGAGCAGCAGCATCCCGTGGAGCAGCCCGTTGAAGGTCGGGTCGGCGGCGAGGAAGCCGGTGACCTGGGTGATGGCAAAGACGAAGACCAGGTCGAAGAACAGCTCGAGGTTGGTGACACGCTGCCCACCGGTTCGCGGATCAGTCGCGACCTCGTTGCTGCCCCCGGTTTCGTCCTGCACGGCGCCGGCAGTGTAGCCGCCGCCACATTGTTTTCGGCTACCGTCACCCGATGTCCGAAGGCGCCCCGTCCACAGCGCGGATCGTTGCCACGGCCGCTCCTGCGGCGCTGGCCATCGCAGTGTTCGGCGTCCTGTTCGGCGCCGCCGCGCGCCCCGTCATCGGGCCAGGATTGACCTTCGCCGCCTCGTTCCTGGTCTTCTCGGGCGCCACCCAATTCGCCACGCTTGCCCTGGCGGCCGCCGGCGCAGCAGCACCCGCCCTGCTGCTGACCGCCGCGATCCTCAACGTCCGCCACCTGGTCATGGGCGCGGTGCTGCGCCCGATCCTGGGTCCCTCGCGGATGCGCCGCGGCCTGCTTGCCTGGTTCATGCTCGACGAGACGTTCGGGTTCACGATCATGGCCGCCGAGCGAGTAGCGCCGGGCCCAATGCGAGAGGGCATCGCCGAACGGACGCTGCTCGTCACCGGCATCTGCTGCTACGTGGCGTGGCTTCTGGGAACGGGGCTCGGCCTCCTCGGGGCGGGCGTCCAGGCTCTCAGCGGCGTTGCGGACGCACTCTTTCCCGTCCTATTTGTGTGCCTGGCCGCGTTGACGGCGCGGACCACCAGCTTGGCCCTGCGGGCGGTGGCGGCTGCCGCCCTCACGGCGATCGTCTGCTTCGTCGCACCCGATTGGCGTGCGCTGGCGCCGGCAGTCGCCGGACTCCTCGTCGCGCTGCCCGGCGATCCGCGCCGCGAGCCATTGCAGTGACGCTGCTCGTTGTCCTCGCCCTGGCGGCCATCACGTACGGCAGCCGCTTGAGCGCAATGGTGCTGCTGCCCCGCCCATCCGCCAAAGTCGAAGTTGTGCTGTCTCGCGTGCCGGCGGCCATCTTCGCGAGCCTGGCGACGTTGTCGCTGATCACGCCGGAGCGGCAGATCGTGGGAATCCCGGTCCTGATCGCCACCGCCGCGGCGGTCGTCGCCTCGCCAACCCGCTCGTTCGCGATCTGCCTGGCGGCAGGGATCGTCGGCTACGCCGCGTCGACGCTGGTCGGCCTCTAGCTGATCTGCCCGACCATCACGGGATCGGTCGTGGGCGCCGACACGCGCTGCGCTTCGACGGTCACGGCGAAGGTCGTGAAGCCCGACAGATCCCGATCCACCGGCACCACGGCAACAGCATCGCCGCTAGGGCGGAACATGCCGACGTCGACCGCTCCATCGGGGCCGATGAGCCACAGCTCGTACAGCCGATCCGCGGGAAGCGAGCCGAGGTCCGCCACGACGAAGGAGGCGCCGCTCCCCGGGGTGTCGACCACGTAGCCACGGCCGGCGCCGCCCTCCACCCGGAACGCAGCCTGGCCGCGGGAGATCGCCGCCGCCACGTCCCGCAGGGCGCGGTCGCGCTCACCCAGCTGACCGTTCAGCGTGACACCCCAGACCCCCACGGCCACAAAGGCTGCCACGGCTGCGACGGCCAGCGGCCGCGCGACCTGGGGTGACAGCCAGTCCAGCCAGCCTCGTCGCGCAGCCGGCTCGCCAGCGGGCTGTACGGCCTCGCGCCGGGGCACGTCGCCAATCGAGGACATGAGCCGGTCGCGCAGGCCGGCGCTGGGGGTGATCGGCTCCAGGCCGGCAGCCAGCACCGCGTCCGCGCCGAGCAGCGATCGCAGCTCGGCATGCGGCTCCGGGCAGGAGGCCAGGTGCTCGCGCGCAGCGCGCGCCTCGTCAGCGTCCACGGCATCAATCGCCAGCGCCCCGGCGAGCTCGTCCACGTCCTGGCAGCTGAAGCGCAGCGGCCTCATCGGTCCATGCCCTCCGCCCGTACCGGCTCCGGCTGCACCGACAGGGGAGCCGCATCTGTCAGGCTCAGGCTGTCGCGCAGCTTGGCCAGTGCCAGCCGCAGGCGCCCGTTGGCGGTGCCCTGCGGGACGCCGGTGAGTGTCGCGATCTCGCGATACGTGCGACCACCGAAATAGGCGAGCTCCACGGCCTGCCGCTGCTCGTCGGGGAGCGACGCCAGGGCACGCCGGAGCTCGAGCGCCGAACGCCGCTGCACGGCGGCGTCCCACGTCGGATTCGGTCCGGTGCGGAGGAGCGATTGCTCATCGGCCTCGCCGACCTCCATGCTCGGTCGCGTCCCGCGCAGGCGGTCGATCGCGCGATTTCGGACGATGGTCAGCAGCCACGAGCGCAGGCTGCCGCGCGAGGCATCGAATCGATCGATCTTCTGCCACACCGCCACGTATGCATCGTGCACCAGGTCCTCCGCCAGCTCCCGATCCGAGACGACGCGAACGGCAACCGCCATCGCGACCGAGGAATAGCGGTCGTACAGCTCGCCGAGCGCCTCGCGATCGCCGGATCGGAGTCGTTCTGCAAGGAGCTGATCGTTGAGCGGCTGAGCGGTATCGGTCATGAATGCGGCTCGCGGCCACCAGCGGTCGCTCCCGAAAGGGAAACGTCGCCGGCCGGGCTGCGTATCACGGCGTCCACGAACAGCGAAGGATATCGGCCGCGCATCGGTCAGATCCAGCACCAGCCCGACGGCGG
>DATAOD010000079.1:0-18607 GCA_036265975.1 Candidatus Limnocylindria bacterium | reverse complement strand
GCTCGCCTTCAGGAACGCCTCGTGCGATTGCAGCGGCGAGACGCCGGTCGGCGCGAAGCCGACGTCGTCCGGCAGCAGCACCGGCAGCTGGTCCTCCGGCAGCGGCTGCGCGCCGTGCTCCGGGCAGTACACGATCGGGATCGGCGCGCCCCAGTAGCGCTGGCGGCTGACCAGCCAATCCCGCAGCCTGTAGCTGACTGCCGGGCCGCCCAGCCCCAGGTCGGCCAGCTGCTGGGTGATCGCCGCAATGGCCTGCGAGGCCCGCATGCCGCTGAACTCGCCGGAATCGATCAGCACCTCGTCCGCGGAGTGCGCCACGAACGGCCCATCCTCTGGTGCCCCATCGGGTGGCTGCACCACGTAGCGGATCGGCAGGTCGAACTTCTGCGCGAAGGCGTAGTCGCGCTCGTCGTGGGCGGGCACTGCCATGATCGCCCCCGTGCCGTAGCCGGGCAGCACGTAGTCCGCCACCCAGATCGGGATGCGTTCCTGGGTCATCGGGTTGACCGCATGGGCGCCGATGAAGACGCCGGTCTTCTCCCGCTCGGTGCTCATGCGCTCGATCTCGGTCTGGCGTCGTGCCGACGCCACGTATGCGTCGACCTTGCTCCGACGGTCCTCGCTGGTCAGCGCCGCCACGGCGGGGTGCTCGGGCGCCAGCACCATGAACGTGGCGCCGAACACGGTGTCCGGCCGCGTGGTGAAGACGCGGATGGGGGCGGCGTCATCGGCTTCCACCGGGAACTCGATCTCGGCGCCCTCGCTGCGGCCGATCCAGTTCGTCTGCATGGCCTTGATCGGCTCCGGATAGTCCAGCCCGTCGAAGCGCAGCAGCTCGTCCGCGTAGTTGGTGGTGCGGAAGAACCACTGCTCCAGGTCGCGCTTGATGACCGGGGTGCCGCAGCGCCAGCAGTGGCGATCGGCGCCTTCCACCTGCTCCCGTGCCAGCACGACCTGGTCCTTCGGGCACCAATCGACCGGAGCCATGGCCTTGTACGCCAGACCGGCGCTGTAGAACTGCAGGAACAGCCACTGCGTCCAGCGGTAGTAATTCGGGTCGCTGGTGACCACTTCGCGATCCCAGTCGAACATGCAGCCCATGCTCCGGAACTGGGTCCGCATGCGCTCGATGTTTTCCGCCGTCCACGTGGCGGGGTCCACGCCGCGATCGATGGCCGCGTTCTCGGCGGGCAGGCCGAACGAGTCGAAGCCCATCGGGAACATCACGTTGTAGCCGCTCATCCGATGCACGCGCGCCACGATGTCCGGCGCAGTGGCCGCATACCAGTGGCCGATGTGCAGGTCGCCCGACGGATAGGGATACATGGTCAGGATGTAGCGCTTCGGCTCCGGGTCATCGTCATGCGTGCGGTACAGGCCATCCGCCTCCCAGCGGTCGCGCCACTTCTGCTCATAGGTGGCAGGGTCGAATCGCTCGCCGCGGCCGGTGCGGGCCTCTTCGGCGGTCCGGGTCGTCATCGGTCGCTCCTTCGTGCTGTCCACAGATCCAATCGGTACGGGACGGCGAACGGCCGCCCATCGTTCAGGTGGTGACGTCCAAGCAGGGCTGCGAGGTCGAGCCGGAAGCGGTCCTGCGCCTCGGCGGACTTGTTGATGCGGACATAGGACGCGGTGAAGACCATGCCGATGAACTCCTCGCCCGTCATCTGCACCTCGTGGCGCAGCACGTCCAGGCGGACGTCGCTGAATGCTGCCGCGTGACCCTCGATGATCCTGCGCGTCGCCTCCTGGGGCATCGCGGACTCGTAGCGCCCGGCATCGGCGTCGCTCACGTAGCGCTCCAGCACCGCGGCGTAGTCGGCCAGGAACGGCGAGCGCTCGGCATCGCGCACGTTCCAGAACAGCGCCAGGCCGCCCCCGGGCTTCAGGATGCGGGCCATTTCGCCCAGGGCGCGCTCCTGGTCGAACCAGTGGAACGCCTGGGCCGCAGTCACCAGGTCGGCCGATGCCGCATCCAGGCCGGTGTCTTCTGCGCTGGCCTGGACCGTCGAGATCAGCAGCCCCTCGTTCGCGGCGCGCCCCCGCAGCACCTCCAGCATCGGCTTGCCGGGCTCGACAGCGGTCACGCGCCAGCCCAGGCCGGCCATGGCCAGCGAGGCGCGCCCGGTGCCGGCGCCCAGGTCCACGACGTGGGGAGTGCGGGGCAGCGTCAGGTGCGTCGTGATGGTGTGGAACAGCTCATCGGGATAGCCCGGACGGAAGCGATCGTAGTCGCCCGCCCAGGCGTCGAAGCTGCGGGCGCGAGACTGGTCGGCGGGGATCATCGGTCTGCCTCCGGTGCTTCCGGCGGGAACCACGCCATCAGTACCTCGTCGCGCAGGACACCGCCCTCGCCGCGGTACTGCCGGCGGCGGAGCCCTTCGTGCACGAAGCCCGCGTGCTCGTAGACCGCAATCGCGCGCTCGTTATCCGGGAAGACCGCCAGGCCCAGCTTCAGCAGCCCGCTTGCCGCGCACCAGTCCTGGGCCGCGCGGACCATGTCGGAGCCGATGCCGACCTCGCGCCAGCCATCGGCCACCACGATGCTGAGTGTGCCGACGTGGCTGCTGACCGTGTTGCGCTCCAGGCTGACCAGGACGTTGCCGATGATCTCGCCATCGGCCTCGGCCACCAGCGTCAGCCCGTCGCTGCTGCGAATCATCTCGCCGATGAAGAAGGCCTCGGACGGCTGGCTCAGCGCGCTGGGCGGGGTCAGCAGCCAGCGACCCTCCGATCGCACCGCGGCGAACAGGGTCGCCAGCCCGCGCGCATCGGTCGGACGCGCAGGGCGCAGCAGCCAGCGCCGGCCATCGTTGGCCGTCCGCTGCTCGGTGCCTGGCTGAGTGACCATTCGCTGGTGCCTCTCCATCGGCTCATGGGTATCACAAAGCCCCCGTTCGTCAGGACGAAGGGGGCTTCCATTCGCGGTACCACCATGACTTGACCGATGGAGGTGGTGGAGCTGGGGGGACTCGAACCCCCGACCCCCTGCATGCCATGCAGGTGCTCTCCCAGCTGAGCTACAACCCCACGAATCGGTCCACTCATCGGCACGATATCGGGTGCCACCCGGACCGGTTTCCCGGCTGCTCGGCGGGCGAGTTCGGCGCCTTCTCGATTGCCGGCTTCCACCACCCCGGCTCGCTGCAGATCGACGGGCAGCGCCTACTGCTCCCGCGTCAACGCGTTCGTGGGGAGGGTACCACAGGAGTGGTTTCGAGCCCATTGTGCTGCGTTTGACGTGGTTCGTATATTCACAAGATGGATCGTATCACTGATGCGTCGGCTCGACCGTATGACAGCCCTCTGCGCGATGCCCAGCAGCGCGCAACGCGGTCACGCATCCTGGATGCCGCGCTGCGCGTCATCTCCGGCGGCATCGCCAGCGTCTCGATGCCGGCCGTGGCACGCGAGGCAGGCGTTTCGGTGCCGACCGTGTACCGGCATTTCCGCACGAAGGCGGAGCTGATGGCAGCCGTCTATCCGCATGTCGCTGCTCGCACGGGCCTCGATCGGCTGCCCGACCCCACCTCGCTCGACGACCTCAGCGAGTCTCTGAGGGCGATCTTCGCCCGGGTTGACGCGCTGGACGACCTCGATCGCGCCGCGATGGCCAGCCCCGGTGCCGATGAGGTCCGTCACGCCACGATGCCGCGTCGTCTGGCGCGCATCGGCGGCTTCACCGACGCAGTTGGCGCCGACCTGCCGCCCGACGCGCGAGCTCGCATCACTCGCCTGATGGCCGTCCTCACCGCCTCCGCCTCGCTGCGGATGTGGCGGCGTCACCTGGGGGCCTCCGTCGAGCAGGCAGCCGACGACATCGATTTCGCCATTCGGGCGGCTCTCGCCGCCAGCAGGAGGAGCCAGCCATGACCCGAGCAAACGTGAGGTCCCTGCGCGAGCTTCGGCTAACCGATGCCCCGGAGGTTGGTGGCAAGGCCGCGGGCCTGGGAGAGCTGTTTGCGGACGGTGCCAACGTCCCTGATGGAGTGGTGCTCGCCGCGGCATCGAATGGCGACGCGACTGACGAACGCCTGGACACGCTGGTGCAGGCGACGGCCGCTCTGGGGCACGGGCCATTCGCGGTCCGGTCGAGCGGTATCGCCGAGGACGGCGCGCAGCAGTCACTGGCCGGCATGTTCGACTCGGTGCTCAACGTGTCATCTGCCGACATCCCGACAGCTGCCGATCGCGTGCTGCGCAGCGCCAGCGCGGCACGCATTGCGCCCGGCGACGCTGCCCAGGACCGCCGGATGGCGGTGATCGTCCAGCGGATGGTCGCGCCGGTGGCCGCCGGAGTGGCGCTAACCGCCGACCCGTTGAGCGGTGACCGACAGACCTGCGTTGTCACTGCCGTCCGCGGCCTTGGGGAGCGTCTCGTCGCCGGCGCCGCCGCCGGTGACGAATGGGAAGTGCGCGCCGGCCGAGCCGTCGCGCGGCGTCAGCCGGAGGGGGCCATCGACGCGCGCCAGGCCGCGGCGGTCGCCGGCGAGGCACGGCGGATCGCCGATGCGCGCGGACGTCCCCAGGATGTCGAGTGGGCCATCGACGGCGGCGGGGCGCTCTGGATCCTGCAGGCGCGACCGATGACCGGGCTGCCGCCCGCGGTCAGCTGGGACGCCCCGGCCCCTGGCGCCTACACCCGGCAGCTCCGCATGGGCGAGTGGATCGGCGAGCCCGTGACCCCGCTATTCGAGTCATGGCTGCTCACTCCGATGGAGGAGCGGATGCACGAACTGCTGCGGCAGATGATCGGGCAGGTCGCACCGCGACCATATCACGTGATCCTGAACGGCTGGTACTTCTACTCGATCAACTTCCTGTCGGGCCGCGCCATGCTGCGCAGCCTGCCGGGCATGCTGTCGCACTTGATTCGTGACCCGCGGACGCTTGGAGGTGTCCTGCCCGCCACGGTTCGCCACAGCTTCCCGATCACCGAGCGCCAATGGCGCGGCGAAGTCCAGCCGCGGTATCGCGCCGCGATCGAGCGTGCCACGTCCGAAGTTGAGCGGATTCCCGTTGACGGGCTGCCTGCGCTGGTCGATGAGCTTGGCCGACTGGCGGGCGAGTACTTCCTGTGGATCGCCGCGCTGGGCGGCGCCGCATACAAGATGGAGATCAACCTCGCCGGGTTCTACCGGCGCCACCTGGCGCCAACCCTGGGCGGAAGCCACCTGACGCTCCTGGCCGGCCTGCCGGTGAGCATGGAGGGGAATGAGCAGGCAATTGCGTCCCTCGACTGGTGGCACCCGCCGGTAGCCTCCAGGGCGGCTGCCCAGGGACCAACTCACGAGCGGGTGGTCCGCGCCCGCGAGGGTGCCGAGCAGGCGGCGGAAGCGGTCCTCGCCTCCCGGCCGCGGCTGCTGGCCACGTTCCGCAGGACCCTGGCCGACGCGCAGCACCTGGTGCCGATCCGCGAGGAGCAGGTCGCGGAGCTGACGATTGCCTGGCCCGTGATGCGGCGAGCCGTTGTGCGCATGGGCGAGGCGCTGGTCGCGCGGAAGGTGATTCGCCAGGCAGACGACATCTTCTTCCTGACGCGCGACGAGGTGCTGAGTGCCCTCGGCTCGGATGGGGTCTCCATGGCCATCGACGTTCGGCCGCGCCGACAGCTTCGCGAGCAGCAGGCAAAGCTGGTGCCACCGCTGATGGTGGGCCGGATAAGCCCGATGGTGCAGCGGATGTGGGACAGCTACCCGAAGATGCTTGGCGCGGTCCGCTCGCCCACAGCGATCGTGGTGGGATCGCCCGCGTCGGCCGGTCGGGCGAGCGGCGTGGTTCGGGTGATCCGTGGCCCGGCGGAGTTCGACCAGCTGCAGGACGGCGAGGTCCTGGTGGCGCCGCTGACCGCCCCTGCCTGGACGCCGCTCTTCCACCGTGCGGCGGCCGTCGTGACGGACGTCGGAAGCCCGGCGGCACACGCCTCGATCATCGCCCGCGAGTTCGGTATTCCCGCCGTCGTCGGCTGCGGCGATGCCACCGCACGCCTCCGGACTGGAATGCGGGTCACCGTGGACGGTGGCACCGGCAACGTGGAGCTCGCGTAGCGAGGCGAATCACGCAGGGAGCAGCGTCCGCAGTCCGGCGTCCAGGTCGCGTGGCGCATAACCGAGCTCGCTGCGCGCCCGCGCGTCACTGAACCAGTACGTCACGCCCGTCCCGGCGCGCACCAGCTCCCCGAAATTGGCGATCCTGTCGGACAGGGCGGCCGCGGCGTCTCCAAGCGGCGCGATGCCGCGCAGCAGCCAGGACGGCACGCCCAGGCGCGGCAGCTGATGGCCGCCCAGCGCCGCGGCCCGCTTCAGCACCTCGCCCATGCGTGCCCGCTCTCCGCCAAGCAGGTAGGCCCGGCCGACCTGGCCAGCGTCGTGGATGAGCAGGTGCCCGGCCGCCACGTCGTCGACGTGGACGAGGTTCCCGCCGAGGTCCGCGCCGGCCACGATGCCAAGCCGGCCGGCCATGGCTCGCAAGATCTGCGCACCGGCCTGGGAGTGGTCCCCGGGGCCGTAGACCATGCCCGGCATGGCGACCAGCACCGGCGCTCCCGCGGCAACGCGCTCCTCGACCAGCCGATGGGCCAGGTATTTCGTCTCGTCGTAGTAGGACAGGAACCGCGCCGGCTGCGGTCGACGGTAGCTCTCGTCGGGTGCGTGCCCCGCGGTGTCGCCAAGCACGTTGCCGGTCGAGGTGTAGATGATTCGCTCGATTCCGGCGGCGTCGGCCGCGTCCAGGATGTTGCGCGTGGCTGCAACGTTGGCCTCGTACATCTGCGCCCGCTGGCTGCCGGGGATGCCGATCCGATACGACCCTGCCAGATGGAACAGCGCATCCCGTCCGCGCAGCGCCTGGACCAATGCCGATGGATCGTCCGCGGCGAGGTCCAGCTGCACCAGCTCGCAGCCGGCCGTCGCCAGGTCCGTGGCGCCTGCGATGTGGCGCACCACCGCCGCGACATCGTCGCCGCGAGCCAGCAGCTGCCGCACCAACGCCCCGCCCAGGAAGCCGCCGGCCCCGGTGACCAGCGCCCTCATTCGGCGGGCAGTGCCGCGCGCAGCCGATCCAGGCTCGCCGCCAGGTCGCCGGCGGCGGCACCGGCCACGGTTCCTTCCAGCGCCCTCATGAACACGTTCTGGGCGGAGATCTCCATCGCGAAGCGCACCAGGCTGCCCTGATCCGAGGGCGCCAGATCGAGGAAAGCCTCGATCCCGATTCCACTGGCCGCGCTGCGCAACCCGAGCCGGCTGCCCGGCTCGAAGTCGGTGATGGTCACGTCGACGGCCAGCTGCTGGCCCATCAGCTCACGCACCACGTGCGCTGTCGAGCCGGCTCGTACCGGCGGTGCGGAGGTCATCCGGGCGCTCACGATGCCGGTCTGCCATTTGGGCAGGTTGTCGAGATCGGCCACGAAGGCGAAGACGCGATCCGGGCTGGCGGGGATTTCCAGGCTGGCGTCCACGCGGCGCATCGGCCAACCCTAGCCCATCCGGGTTATTCTTGGCCGCACGCGTTGCCGCCCACTGCGACGCCCGAGCGGAGGGAACCCCAAGCGTGATTCGCAGACTCATGCCGGCCGTGCTGCTGCTCGCCACCGTGCTGGCCGCATGCGGGACCTCGGCGCCCGCGCTGAGCGATCCCGACGACATCATCACGCAGGGCATGAAGGCGACCGGCCAGGCCACCAGCTTCCACGTCGACGTCAACGTCAGCGGGACGATCAACATCCAGCAGACCGGCGGCACCTTCAACCTGGATGGCACCAGCGCGGCGGGTGATTTCGACATCCCCAAGAAGCTCGCGCGCCTGACGTTCAGCGCCCCGGGCCTCATGGCGCTCAGCGGCGAGCTGATCCAGATCGGCAGCGACAGCTACGTAAAGACCAGCCTGACCGGCACCCGGTACATGAAGTCGACCGCCAGCGACACCAGCGTCCAGGCCGATCCGGACAAGGTCTTCAGCGAGGTCTCGACATTCCTGGACAAGGAGGGCGTCGAGACCGCCAAGCTCGACGACGTCGATTGCGGCGACACCAAGTGCTACGCGGTCACCCTCACGGTCCCGACCAGCCTGATGGCCGATGCGGGCACCAGCGCGGGCGTCGACGTCGGCCAGTATCTCGGCGATTCCGTGGTGCTCAACCTGCAGTTCGAGCGCGACAGCCTGCGGCTGAGCGGCGTCTCGACCAGCATCGATGCCGCCGACGTCGGCAAGTTCGGACTGTCGCTGACCCTGTCGAAGTACAACGAGGCGGTCGAGGTCAGCCCGCCGCCATCCGACCAGGTGACAGAGGGTGGCGGGTTCGGCATCTGACGCGCTCCTGCGCGCGGCTCAGCGCGCGATCAGGATGAGCAGCAGCAGGTTGACGGCGAAGGAGCCGATGACGACCGCCACCCAGTAGGCGGCGTTGCCCGGCGCCTGGCTGAGCATCTCCTTGTTCAGCATGCGATCGACGCGGGCCTGGCGCGTGCGACGCAGGCGTTCGAGCTCCTCGGCGGCCGTCCGGTCGCGCTGCTCGGTCATCTCTGCCCTCCTGCCAGCGCCTCGATCCGGATGAGGCGCTCCTCCATCTCGTCCAGCTGGGCGCGCAGCTGCTCATCGGAGTCCTTCGACTGCTGGCTGCCGCGATGGATGAGGAACGAGACCAGCACGACCATGGTGAACAGCTGCAGGAACTCGGACTGCCAGTTCTCGAAGGTGGACTGCATCCACGACCAGAAGTAGCCGGAGTCGCCGAACAGCGTCGCCACCTCGCCGTGGGCCCGCTGCTCACCGACGAACTCGACCCAGCCGGTGGTGCTCTGCAGCAGCCAGCTTGCCAGGAAGAGGACGGCCAGCACGATGGTGAGGCCGTAGTCACGGAGCAGCTTCATTTGGCTGCGGGCCGAAGCATGAGGCGTGCCAGTGGAGGTTGATGGTGGAGATGAGGGGACTCGAACCCCTGACCCCTGCGATGCGAACGCAGTGCTCTCCCAGCTGAGCTACATCCCCACGGGCTGGCACGTGGGCACCGGCTGGTGCGGCGGCCGGCGGCGAGTATAGCAGGGGGTCCGGAACCCTTCTCAAACTAGAACGTTTGTTCTATCATCGGTTGGGCCATGACCTCCCAGGCCGATGTGTCCCGGCCCATTCGACCGCTCTCCGAGCTCCTCGAGGCGCTGCGCGAACGCGGCCTGCGTCGCGGCGTTGGCTCGCCCGATCTGATGCCGGCGCAGGTGCCACTGCCCACCGGCCATCCGCAGCTCGATACTGCCCTGGGCACCGGCGGGTGGCCCCGCGGATCGCTGGCCCTGCTGGACGCGCCACTTGGGTCCGGGGCGACCAGCCTTGCGCTCGGCACGCTGGCCGCCTGCCAGGCGAGCGGTGGCGTGGTCGCCTACCTGGATCCTGCCCACAGCCTGGACCCGGCGACCGCCAGCCGGCTGGGCGTGAACCTGGAATGGCTGCTCGTCGTCCGCCCGGCCGATGCCGCGGAGGCCGTCGAGCTGGCCGGTTGGCTGGCGCGCGAGGGGCGCATCGATGCGCTGGTGCTCGACCTGGCCGGCGGCGCGGCGCCTCGTGGCCTGGACCGGCTGGCGGACCTGCTGGTGCGTGCCGGCTGCGTGACGCTGCTGCTGGCCGGCGCCGGACGGGAGACGGCGGGCCGCGTGGCGAGCGTGCGGGTCGCGCTGCGCCGGCAGGCGTGGCTGGCCGCCGGACGCGACCTGGTCGGGCAGCGGGTCGTGGCCACCGTCACGCGTCAACGCTGGGCGCTCGCCGGGGGACGCGCCGAGCTTGACCTGTTCTTCACCGAGGGCCGGCGCGTGGATGCACTGCTGCGGGCCGCGGCGGCTCCGCTCGAGGAGGAGCGCGTCGAGCCGCAACCGGCGCTGCGGGTGGTGGGCGCGTGACGCGGGAAACCGGCAGATTCAGATGACCGCCGCACTACTCCGGCAAATAGGCTCCGGCGCCGGCCTGCTGCAGGTTCAGGGTCGCATTAGCACCCAAATTGGCCGGTTTTCGTCACTTAGCGCCGCTGTGAAATGAATCTGCCGGAATGCGGGATGGCGGAATGAGCGTGAGCCGGCTGATGGCCCTTGTCTGGCCGAACCTGCGCCTGCCCGATGCCGACGCGGCGCAGGTAGCGCTCTTCGAGCCGATGCTCGACCGGCTCGACGACCTCTCCCCGCGGATCGAGGCGGTCGACGTGGGCGTGGCGCTGGTCGACGTCACGGGCCTCGGGCCGCTGCTCGGCAGCGAGCGACGGATCGCGGCGCGGGCCGTGGCCCTTGCCCGGGGAGTGACGCCGCTGCCCGCCCGCGTGGGGGTGGGGGAGAATCGCTGGCTGGCGGTGCTCGCCGCGCGCCTGGCGCGTCCCGAACGCCCCGAGGCCCCGGCCGCGTTCCGCGCCCTGGAGCGCGCGGAGCTCGCGGCGCTGTCAATCGACCTCCTGCCCGCCGATCCGGCCACGCGCCAGCGCTTCGCGCTGTTCGGGCTGACGTCCATGGGGCAGCTGGCAACCCTGCCGCGCTCCGCGGTCGGCGCCCAGTTCGGCCTCCCCGGGGAGCGGCTGCAAGCGCTGGCCCGCGGCGACGATCCACGGCCACTGACGCCCCGACGCCGGCCGGAACGGCTGGCGCGCCGTGTCACGTTCGAGCCGCCGCTGGACGGCGTGGGCTCCATCGCGCTGGCCCTGCGCCGCGCCTGCGCCGAGCTGTGCGAAGTCCTGCGCGCCCGCCACCTGGCGCCAGGCCGCGCCCGCCTGCGGCTGCTGCTGGAGGACATGCCCGCGCTCGGCGTGGAACTGGCGTTCCCGGCACCGGCGCTCGAGCCGGACTGGATCGCGCGGCTGCTCATCGGGCGGGTGGAGGCGGCCAGCCGTGCTCGGCGGCTGAGCGACGAGCCGCGAGTGAGCGCCATAGGCCTCGTCCTGGATCGGCTCAGCGACCCGATGAGCCGGCAGCTGCCCGCCTTCGAGGCGCAGGCCGGACGCTGGGAGGAGCTGCGCTGGTCGCTGGAGCGGCTGGCCGCGCGGTTCGGGGAGGGCCGCCTGTGGCGGGCCGTCCACGACCGGCCGAACGCGGCGCTGGCCGAACGGCGGTCGCGCCTCGTCGACATCGGGCCATCCGTGTCATGACCCGCCTGGTGGAGGGCCACCCGCTGGTGCAGGTGGAGACGGACCCAGATGGGACGCCGGTGCGTCTGCGCATGGACGGCACGACCCACGGCGAGGTGGGCATCTGCAACCGCTGGCGGCTGGATGACGACTGGTGGCGGACCCCCGTCGCCCGCGCCTACTACAAGCTCGTCACCCGCGACGGCCTGCTGTGCACCGTCTACCTGGACGAGATGACCGGCACCTGGCACCTGGAGCGCATATTCGACTGACCGATGCCAGATGGCTCACTACGCTCCCGCCATGACCCACCCCGCGCCCGACATCCGGCCGGGCACCGCCGCCGACTCGCGGCCGGCATTCGACGTCTTCCTGGCCGCGGTCACCGACCTGTCCGCACGCCTTGGCAGCCCTTGGGACGCGAAGCCGGACGAGCTCTGGCCTCGCCTCGAGCCGATGTTCGCGCTCCTCGCCGCGCATGCCGCCGAGTGGTGGGTGGCGCAGGACGGCGACGGCCGCGTCATTGGCTACGCGCGCTCGGTCGAGCGCGGTGGCCTGTTCGAGCTGTCCGAGATGTTTGTCCTGCCCGATCGCCAGGCGGCGGGCATCGGCCGCGAGCTGCTGCGCCGCGCCTTTCCCCTGGGTCGCGGCGACCTGCGCGCCATCATCGCCACCACCGACGTCCGGGCACAGGCCAACTACTACCGCGCCGGCACGGCAGCCCGCTTTCCGATCGCGTCGCTGCTCGGCAGGCCGGGCGTGGCCACCGGCAGCGGCCCACTTGACCCCCCGCTCGAGGCCGTGGCCGTCACGCAGGATGACGTGCCCGCTCTCCTGTCGCTCGAGCGCGACGCCATCGAGTTCGACCGTGGGGACGAGATGCGCTGGCTGGTGGAGCAGCGAAAGGGCTTTCTCTATCGCCGCGCCGGCAGGGTCGTGGGGTCCGGATTCATGACGCATCGCGGAGGCATCGGGCCCGTGGTCTCGATCAGCGCCAGGGACATGCCGGGCATCCTGGATCACCTGGAGCGCTGCGCCGCTGACCTCGAGCTGGAGGAGATCACGCTGGACGTACCCGGTCCCAACGAGGCGGCGCTCCTCCATCTGCTGGATCGACGTTTGCAGCTCGACCCGTTCTTCACGCTGCTGATGTCCAGCCGGCCGTTCGGCGACTTCGCGCGCTTCATCGGCTTCGCGCCGCCGTTCGTGCTGTAGGTGGTCAGCTGCACCGCGTGGCACCCGCCATGCAAGGTCCACGACCGGCATGAGTGACTTTCAGCGCAACCCCGGCTCGATCGACGACCCGGGCATGAAGGGGGGCCTGGAGCCGGAGATGGACAGCCTGCCGCCCGGCGACACGGCGGACGACACTGGCAACGAGCCGCAGGTCGGGGAGCTCGACCTGCCCGGTCCGGACGACCCGGTGGCCTGGAGCTACATCGAGCCGGGCACGCCCGTGACCGGGCGCGAGGGGGTGAAGGTCGGCAGCGTGGAGGCCATGCTCGGCACGGAGGCCGAGGGCATCTTCCACGGCATTGCCCTCCATCCCGCGTCTGGGGGACGGACCCGCGTGATTCCGGCGGACGCGGTGAGCCTGCTGACGACCTCCGAGGTGCAGATCCAGCTGAGCGTCGAGCAGGTCGAGGCCCTGCCGGAGTTCGACGAGACGGCCGCGACGGCTTCCTGAGGGCTCTCCCGGGGCTACCATCCGGAGCCGATGCCAGCTGAGCCAGCTTCATCGCCGACGCGCGTCGATCGCCTCTGGCCGGATCCGGCCAGCAACATCCCGCTGGATGAGGCGTTCGCCGACCTTGCCCTGCCCGATGCGCCCGGCCACCGACCGCTGGTCGGCCTGAACATGGTCACCAGCGTCGATGGACGCGCGCAGCTGGCGGGCACTGCCGAGGGTCTCGGCTCGCGATCCGACCGGCGGCTGATGCGGCTTCTGCGCCGCGCCTACGACGCGGTGGCCAGCGGCGCCGGCACGCTTCGCGCCGACGACTTCTACGCGTCGCTGCCCGCGGACCTGGCCACGGCGCGGAAAGAGGCCGGCAGGCCGCCGCAGCCCCTTGCGCTGCTGATCGCCGGCAGCGGACCGCTGCCGTCGGATCGCCGCTTCTTCAGCCGCAGCTCGCAGCCACGGGTCGTGGCGGTCGGGCGCGGCAGCCCGCACGCTACCAACGAGCCGCTTCCCGGAGTCGAGACGTGGGTCGCGCCGACCGACGAGCCAGAGCCTGCCTGGCTCCTGGCACGGCTGGCGGAACGTGGCGTGCGATCGCTGCTGATCGAGGGCGGGCCGACCGTCAATGCCGCCTTCCTGGGCGCGCAGCTGGTCGACGAGCTGTACTGGACCATCGGCCCGGAGCTGGTGGCTGCCGAAGCCAAGCCGATGATCGCCTCGCTGCCGGATGCCCATGACCCCATCCCGACCCGGCTGGTCAGCGCTCACCGCGCCGGGGACGAGCTGTACCTGCGCTACCGGATCGGGGAGGCTGCCGCATGATCGCGCTCGGACGGCTGGGCGTGTGGGGGCACCTGGACTCGCTGAGCGCCGACGAGGTGCGCCACTACGCCCGCCGTGCCGATGAGCTGGGCTACGGGACCCTGTGGGTGCCGGAGACCGTCGGACGCGAGCCCTTCACGCTGCTCGGCATGCTCGCCGCCGAGACAGCGGGCCTGGTGCTGGGCACCAGCATCGTCTCGATCTGGGGCCATGATGCGCAGACCACCCGCATGGCGGCGCTCACCCTGCAGGAGGCCACCGGCGGCCGCTTCGTGCTGGGCCTCGGGGTGTCGCACCCCCATCTGGCGCAGCGCCTGCGGGGGCACGCCTTCGACCGGCCGCTGACCCGCATGCGCGAGTTCCTGGCGGCGTACCGGGCGGCCATCTACAAGGGTCCGAACGCAGCGGATACCGATGAGCCACCCATCCTGCTGGCCGCCCTGCGTGAGCGGATGCTGACCCTGGCGGCGACCGAGGCCGACGGTGCCTTTCCGTATTTGATCGGCGCGGACCGCGTGGCCTGGACTCGATCCGTGCTGGATGCGGCCAACGCCGAGCGGCGCCCGCTGCTGGCGGTCAGCCTGCCCCTCGTGCTCGGCACCGACGCTTCCTCCGCGCGCGTGGCCGCCCGCGGCTACCTGGCGCCCTACCTGCGCACGCCCACCTACCAGGCCGTCTGGGCGCTGCAGGGATTCGAGGAGTCCGACTGGGAGAAGCCGGGCAGCGACCGACTGGTCGACGCGATGGTGGCCTGGGGCGACGTGGAGGCGCTGCGCGGCCGGATTGCGGAGCTGGTCGCGGCTGGGGCCGACCACGTGGCCCTCATCCCGCTTTCCGCGGAGGGAGCGACGGAGAACCTGGGTCTGCTGGAGGCGATGGCGGGCGACTAACCTCGAACGCCCGCAGCGTCAGGCGTGGGGTGGCAATGGTCGGAATGTCGAGCTGGATGGTCAGGCGCCCTCGCCGAGCGCCTGGCGCAGGAAGTCCACCGTCCGCCGATAGGCAAGCTCGCTGGCCGCCTCCACGTACTCCGGACGGCCGGCTTCCGCGAACCAGTGCCTCGTGCCTTCGTAGAAATGGCCGACCGCTCCGGCGCCCGCCTGTGCAGCCACAGCTTCGCGGGCGTCCTCGGGCGCTTCGTAGGGGTCTTCCGCGGCCCAGTGGCTCAGCCAGGCCGCGCCGGACGATGCCTCGGCCGGCGGATCCCACGCCCCGCCGTAGTAGGTGACCAGCGCGGTCACCTCTTGACGGGTCTTGGCCAGCCAGCGGGCATATACGCCACCGAAGCTGAAGCCCAGGGCGGCCGCCCGCTCGCCGGTGGTCTGCGGCAGCGCGAGGAGATGATCCAGCGCAGCCGCGCCGCGTCCGAGCAATCGCTCCGCGTTGTTCTCCTCGTCGAGCTCCTCGCTGAACTTCTCGGCCTCCTCGATGGTGCCGAGCACGGTCCCGTCGAACAGGTCCGGGGCGATGACCGTGAAGCCGTCACCGGCCAGCCGATCCACGAAGTCGCGGAAATCGGGATTCAGGCCCCACCAGGCGTGGAGGGCCACCACCGGAAGGCCCGAGCCGCCCTCCGGCGTGGCCAGGTAGGCGTCGGTTCCGCCATCACGAGAGTCAATTCGAATGGTCTGTTGCATGGGTCAATGCTAGGACGCGATTCCTGTCATTCGCCTGTCAGGAATCCATCCACCGCCGCGCGGAACTCCGCTGGCCGCTCGACCCAGGGGAAGTGACCGGCCTCCGAAATGACCACCAGCTCTGCGTCGCGAATCCCGTCGGCCATGTCGTGAGCGGCCGTCACGTCGCAGATGAAATCGTGCTCGCCCACGACCACCAGGGTCGGCGTCGCGATCCGGCTCAGCTCCGGACGCAGGTCCATCACAGCCTGCTCGGTCGCCCAACTGGAACCGACGCGGGCGTGGAATGACGAACCCCGCAGGCCGTCGATGAATGCCTGGGCAGTCGCGTCCCAGCGATGGAAGTACATCGGCATGATGGCCAGCAGCTCCCCGAAGGCCGTGACGTCGTCCGGCGCGGTCTCATCGGCGTCAATCAGCCTCCGGACCTCGGCGTACCACGGTTCTGCCTGCCGCCGATCCATGGCCGCCGCGATCCGCTTGCCGGCCGCCTCGTCGAGTGCCGGCGCGGTGTCCAGCAGGATCAGCTTGGTGAGCCGCTCCGGGTGATCGATGGCGTGGCGCATGGCCACCATGCCGCCGTGCGAGAAGCCCAGCAGCGCGATCTGCTCGAGGGCGAGGCCGTCACATAGCGCTTCGATGTCCTCGGCGTAGTGCTCGACCTTGTACGCGTCCGGATCCTGCGGAGCGGTCGAGTTGGCCGTGCCGCGCGGGTCGAGCCAGATGATGGTGGCGATCTCGTCCAGGCCGGCCAGGTCCCCGAAGAAGGCGCTGGAGGTTCCCGGGCCGCCGGGGTGCACCAGCAGCACCGGCCCGCTGCCGCTCACGCGGTAGTGCAGCGAGACGCCATCGTGTCCGGGGACGTGGCCCTCGCCGGCCACCAGGTCCACGCTCATGGCGGTTCCTTGATTTCGGCGTACTGAATGACGAAGCGTAGAGCGACGACGCGCATGGGGAAACCGGTTGGCAAGATAGAACACTCGTTCTATTCTGAGCGGATGGATGGAGCCGGTGCAGCCGATGCCTACTGCGAGCTCCACGCGCACTCGAACTTCAGCTTCCTGGACGGTGCCAGCCACCCCGAGGAGCTGATCGGCCGCGCGGCACAGATCGGCATTCCGGCCGTGGCCATCACCGATCATGCCGGCCTGTACGCCGCGGTCCGCCTCTGGAAGGCGGCCGCCCAGACCCGGGCCGAGGAAGCGCGCCAGGCAGGGCTTTCGCCGGTCAGCGCGCTGGTCGGATTGGAGCTGGCGATCCCACGGGACGAGCGCGAGCTGCGCCTCGCACATCGTGGCCGCAAGCTGAACGACCCGCTGCGCGGCGAGAAGGCGAGCCGCGGCTGGCCCGGCGAGTTCCACGCCGGCCCGATCCCCGGCGACCACCTGATCCTGCTGGCCCGCGACGGCACCGGCTACGCGGCGCTGTCCCGGCTGGCCAGCCGCGGCCACCTGGCCGGCGAGAAGCAGTTCCCCGTCTTCGAGCGCTCCCTGGTGGAGGAAGCGCTGGCGGCGGGTCGCAGCCACCTGCTCGGGCTCAGCGGCTGCCGCAACGGGGAGGTGCCACGGCACCTGCTGGCCGGAGCACCGGACGAGGCCCTGGCCGCGGCGGAACGTTGGGCGCGCCACTTCCCGGATGGTGACTTCGCGGTGGAGCTGAGCCACCATCTACAGCCGGACGACGATTGGCTCGTGGCGCAGCTGGCTGCGCTGGCGGAGCGTGCCAGCCTGCCCACGGTGGTGACCAACGAGGTGCACTACGCCGATCCCGGCAGCCATCGGCTGCAGGACGTGCTGGTCTGCGTCCGGCACGGCGCCACGCTGGACGAGGCGCGCGAGCTGCTCCTCCCCAACGCCGAATATCGGCTGAAATCGGGGGCCGAGCTCGCGCGCATCGGGCAGGCGCTGCCGGACGAGTGCAGCAGGCGCGCGTGGGCCGCGGGCATGACTCGGGCGGCAGCCATCGGCTCCGAATGTCGGCTGGACCTGGACTTCGAGCGCTACCGGTTTCCGGGGTTCACGGTCCCCGAGGGCGAGACGCCGTTCTCATACCTCTACCAGCTTGCGCACGAGGGCTTACGGCGCCGTTATCGGCCCATTACCAAGCAGGCGGTGAACCAGCTTGCGCACGAGCTGGACATCATCGAGCGCACCAACCTGGCGGAGTTTTTCCTGATCGTCTGGGACCTGATGGAGTTCGCGCGGCGGGGCGGGATCATCGGCCAGGGCAGGGGGAGCGCCGGCGACTCGATCGTGGCCTACTGCCTGGGCATCACCAAGGTCGATCCGATCGCGCACAAGCTCCTCTTCGAGCGCTTCATCAACGAGGCGCGGACGCTGCCGGACATCGACATCGACTTCGACGTCAACCGTCGCGAGGAGGTGATCCAGTACCTCTACGACCGGTACGGCGAGGACCACTCGGCCATGGTCTGCACCGTGATCACCTACCGCGCCCGATCGGCGGTGCGCGAGGTGGCCAAGGCGCTGGGCTTCCCGCTGGAGGCGGTCGATCGCGTGGCCAAGGCGCTCGACACACGCGACGCCTCCGACGTGGCGCGCGACCTGGCGCTGGACGGCGGCTTCGGCTGGCTGTTCGAGGAGATCGGCCTGGACATGGAGGTGGAGGCGGTGCCACCGGGCCGCGACGGACGCCGGACCGATGGGGGTCCGCTGGTCGCCCGCGAATCCGACTCATCCTGGAACCACCGGCCGCGCCCGGTGCTGGCGCCCGCCGGCACGGCCCCCTTGCCCCTGCGCCCTGACCTGGCCGATGCCGAGGCTCGCGCGCGGGACGCATCGGGCGATCACGATGGTCGTCCGTACAGCGAGTCCGGCTGGGTTCCTCCGCGGCGGCCGCGCGTGCTCGACCAGTCGGTGGTGAGCGTCAAGCACGAGGGCTGGGAGCAGAAGCGCTACGGGCCGGGTGGGCTGCGTGACGCCGCAGCTGCCGCCCTGGATGTTCCGCAGCCTCGCGACAACGGCACGCCGGGTCCGTCCAGCGACCGACCGGCCGTGGTCCGCGTGGATCCGGAGTCCGGCATGCCCATCCAGGAGCGGCGACGGCCCAGCGTGCTGCCGGCGGGTTCGGCTTTGATGCCGCCCGCACATCAAATCTCGCCAAGCGCGGCAGGATCAGCCCTTCAAAGCCCGATTTCGCACGGTTTGATGCCGCCTTCGCATGAATCCGCGCCAAATGAGCCGCTTGTGCGCGATTTGATGCCCCACAGGCATGGTCGAGCTCTCGCGCCGATGCCGTGGCTCATCCATGCCACGCCGCGCAATCGCTGGCAGTGGCTGCTCACCCTGTGCGGCGAGATCGACGGCTTCCCGCGCCACCTGGGCATCCACGTCGGCGGGATGCTGGTCACCCGCACGC
>DATAOD010000078.1:0-2938 GCA_036265975.1 Candidatus Limnocylindria bacterium | reverse complement strand
ATGAGGGAGGGGATCGCGGACGTCCATCAGCACACCGTGCTGGTGGTAGATGACGACCTGCAGGTGCGGCGCCTGTTCGCCGACAGCCTGGAGCCGATGGGCACCACCGTCCGCGCCGCGGGCTCCGTCGACGCGGCGGTGGCCGTCGCGCGCGCCGACCCGGACGTGTGTGTGGTGCTGGCGGACGTGCGCATGCCCGGCAAGGACGGCTGGGACCTCCAGCGCGAGCTGCGGCACGTCAACCCGGAGCTTCCGGTGGTGCTGCTGACGGCGGATCGGCTGCTGAGCATCCGGGGCACCGTGCTGGACAAGCCCATCGCCGCCGACGACATCGCGGCGCTGATCCGCCGCGCCTGCCCACACGGCCGCCACGCAACCTGATTCGGCCGTTTCCCTATCCTTGCCGCCCATGGACCGATACGACCTGGTGGTGGTTGGCGCCGGCGCGGCCGGCGAGTCCGCCGCGTACGAGGCGCGGGAGCTGGACGCTCGGGTGGCGATCGTGGAGCGCGACCTGTTCGGCGGCGGCTGCCCGTACTGGCAGTGCATGCCATCCAAGGCTCTTTTGCACGCCGCAGCCGTCCACCACGGTGGCGGCGATTACCCCTGGGACAAGGCATCGGCCTTCCGGGACTACATGATCAACCGCGTCGACCGCGACTATCCGGACGACACGAGCCATTTCCGCGCCCTTCGCAAGTCGGGCGCGGAACCGATCCGGGGCGAGGCCCGCTTCACCGGCACCAATCCGCTGCGCCTGGAGATCCGCGAGCAGGACGGCTCCGTGCGGGAGGTGGAGGCCGGCAGCGTGGTGCTGGCCGTCGGGTCGCATTCGCGCATTCCGTCTCTGCCCGGCCTGGACGCGTCCGGTCACTGGACCAACCGTGAGGGAACGTCGCTGCGGGAGCTGCCCGATGGCGTGGTGGTGCTCGGTGGCGGTCCGTCAGGCGTGGAGCTGAGCCAGGTCTATGCCCGCTACGGCGTGCCGGTCACGCTCGTCCATCCGCACGACCGCATCAACGACCGCGACCATCCGCGCAGCTCGAAGATCCTGGCCGAAGCCCTGCGCCGCGATGGCGTCGAGCTGCGGTTCAACGCGCGCGCCACCGGGGTGCGCGCCGGCGCCGGCACCAACGGGCGCCACCTGGTGGAGCTGTCGGACGGGACGACGGCAGAGGGAGCAGCGCTGCTCATGACCATCGGCCGCGACGTGCCGTTCGATCGGCTCAACCTGGGCGCGGTCGAGCTGGAAGCCGATGGTGGCCGCCTCAAGGTTGACGACGAGCTGCGCGCGGCGCCGGATATCTACCTCGCGGGCGACGCGGCTGGACCCGAGCTGCACACCCACATGGCGCACTACCAGGGCGAGATCGCGGCGCGCAACGCTCTGGGCGCCCACGTCAAGCCGGACCTGCGCGCCATCCCGCGCGCCACCTACACCGATCCGGAGACGTCCTCCACCGGCCTGCTGCTGGAGCAGGCCCAGGAGCGCGGGATCGACGCCAAGGAGTACTTCATCGACCTGGCGAAGACCGCCAGGGGCGAGACCGTCGAGGCCGCCGGGCACGTCACGATCGTGGTCGACCGTGGCGCGAAGACGCTGGTGGGCGCCTTCCTGGCCGGCCCCGGCGTGTCGGAGACCGTGCACGAGGCGGTGCTGGCGGTGAAGCTCCAGACGCCACTTTCCGTGCTGGCCGACACGATCCACGCCTTCCCCACCGTGGCGCGCGCCATGGGCTCGCTCTTCATCGAGGCGCACAAGGAGCTGGGATAGCAACCCGCTAGCATCGGCCGCCGATGGAACAGATCCTCCTGCTCGCCGCGCTGTTCCTGCTCGCCGCGGTGCTGTACGGCATGGTGGGCCACGCCGGCGCGTCCGCGTACCTGGCGATCATGGCGCTGGTCGGCCTGGCGCCCGAAGAGATGCGGCCGACCGCGCTGGTGCTCAACATCCTGGTGGCCAGCATCGTCAGCCTGCGCTTCGCCCGGGCCGGGTTCGTGAAGCCCATCGCGGTGCTGCCGTTCCTCATCGGCTCCGTCCCTGCCGCCTTCCTGGGCGGCGCGATCAGCCTGCCGGGGGAGCTCTACCGGCCGCTGGTCGGCGCGACGCTGGTCTTTGCCGCGTTCCGCTTCGGCGTCACCGCGTCACGGGCTGGCGAGGAGTTCCCGCCACGGGTCCCGACGATCCTGGGAGTGGTCAGCGGGGCGGTGATCGGCCTGCTGGCAGGGCTGACCGGGACGGGCGGCGGCATCTTCCTGACGCCGCTCATGATCGCGGCCGGCTGGGCGGGCACCCGCTTCGCCGCGGGAACCTCCGCGCTCTTCATCCTGGCGAACTCGATCTCCGGCCTGGCCGGCAACTTCGGCGCCGTGGGCCATGTACCGAGCGCCATCCCTATCTGGCTGGGCGCAGTGGCCGTGGGCGGCGTCATCGGCTCAGAGCTCGGCAGCCGTCGCCTGCCGGCGCCCTGGGTGCGCCGCGGGCTCGCGCTGGTCCTGCTCATTGCGGGGATGAAGCTGATCTTCGTGCCCTAGGACCGGGTTTCAGTCGGGCATATCCCTCATTGCCAGCCAGGAGATCAGCATGATCACAGCCGCCATCGCACCCAGCACGATGAACGGCTGGACGGGTCCGCTCAGGAACAGGCCGCGTATGGCGAACAGGACATGACCGCCGGCGGCTGCCAGCGACACGTGCAGCAGCCTGCGTGAGGGCCCCAGCAGGATCCCGCGGGCGAGCCGGCCGCCGAACACGGTCAGGACCGCGAACCCAACGGTGAGGATCCACGTCTCCTGTGAGCCGCCGTTGGCCAGCGCGCCGCTGCCCAGGTAGACCGCGTACGCACCCTCCAGCAGCGCGAGCGCCGCCCAGCTCCATCCGCACAGCGACACGGCCATGGCACGCGGAGGCGCCGGAGCGTGGACGGCAGGCATACCC
>DATAOD010000077.1:0-12109 GCA_036265975.1 Candidatus Limnocylindria bacterium | reverse complement strand
CCCGAGATGAACGGCGGTGACGGTGAGCTTCCGCCGGAATCCATGGTCGATCCACTCGCCTACTGATCGGGCAGTCAGAAAGCCGGGGGGTCCACGACCTCCGCGTCGGACGCGCCTTCGAAAACGATCACGAAGCGGCACCGCGCGTCGCCAGCCGGCGCATGATGCATCGGGGTGGCTGCGGCATACCGGCACAGGGAGGCGGGGCCGATGACCGTGCCGTTCACCTCCAGCCGGCCCTGAAGCACCAGGATGGTGTGCGCCGCTGGATGGCGGTGCCACCTCGCCTGCATGCCGGCCGGATATTCCACCACGTAGATCTCCACGCCGGAGTCCGCATCCTCGTGCACCAGCAGCAGGCCGATCTCGCGGTCATACGGATCGAGCTTGCGAGGCGGGAGCTCCAACGCCGCCAGGTCCTGGATGACCAGCGGCGGCGTGAGTGGCCGCGGCTCCCGGTCAGCCATGGCGCGCGCGGGCACGGCTCCGCTCGCCCGGCAGACTGACCCAACCGCCGACGCCGGTCGCCGGTCGTCCCCCGCTGCGTCGCGGCGCGGAGGGACGGCGTGTTGCGCCACGCTCCGGGAATCGTCCGACACGCTTGCGAGGTGCGCTGCCGGCGTGCCGTCCAGCGCTCCGCAGGCGGATGGGCTCGGCACGGATCGAGCGGTCCGGCTCGAAGCCCGGCACCAGTTCCGAAGGAATCGGCTCGCCCAGCAGGCGCTCGACGTCCCGCAGCATCGGCAGCTCGTCCACGCACACCAGGGAGATCGCATCCCCCTGCATGCCGGCGCGACCGGTCCGACCGATGCGATGGATGTAATCGGCCGCCACCATCGGCAGCTCGTAGTTCACGACGTGGGGCAGCTGGTCGATATCGAGGCCTCGCGCGGCGACTTCCGTGGCAATCAGCAGGGTCACGCGCCCAGCCTTGAAGTCGGTCAAAGCGCGCACGCGCTGCGGCTGCGACTTATTGCCGTGGATGGCGGCAGTGGCGATGCCATCGGCCCATAGCTGCTCTGCCAGCTTGTTGGCGCCGTGCTTGGTCCGCGTGAAGACCAGTGCCTGCTCGATGGCGTGCGTGCGCACCAGGTGCGACAGCAGCTCACGCTTGCGGTGCCGATCGACCGGGTGCACCACCTGGCGCACGAGGTCAATGGCGGTGTTCGCGGGCGCCACCTGGACCGATGCCGGACGATCAAGCAGGCCTTCGGCCAGCCCGCGAATCTCCTTCGAGAACGTGGCGCTGAACAGCAGGTTCTGCCGTCGATCAGGCAGAAGGGCCAGGATCGAGCGGATATCGCGGATGAAGCCCATGTCCAGCATGCGATCGGCCTCGTCCAGGACCAGGATCTCCACTGACCGCAGGTCGATGGTTCCCTGGCGGGCATGGTCGAGCAGCCGGCCCGGCGTGGCCACCACGATCTCGACGCCGCGCCGAAGCGCCGCGGCCTGGCCCGGGAAGCCCACGCCGCCGTAGATGGCCGTGGAGCGGTGCCGCCCAGCGCCGTACACGCGCACGCTCTCCTCGACCTGCAGCGCGAGCTCGCGCGTCGGAGCCAGGATCAGGGCGCGGATGCGCGGTCGGCCGGCATTGCGTGGTGTGCTCGCGGCGAGGCGCTGGAGCATCGGCAGCACGAAGGCGGCCGTCTTGCCGGTACCCGTCTGGGCTCCGGCCATGAGGTCGCGGCCGGCCAGCACCAGCGGAATCGCCTGGCGCTGGACCGGGGTTGGTTCGGTGTAGCCCTGCGCTGAGACGGCGCGGAGCAGTTCGGGCGCAAGCCCGAGCGTAGAGAAGGACATTGGAAGGAAAGCTCCTGACGAGGCCCACCCGCAGGTCGCGGGGCCCGGTCAGGGCTGGGGTTGATCGCTATCGGGGCGGCATGTCAGCCGCGGCGCGGACCGGAGCGCCAATCGAACACGTTTTCGAAAAGTCTACACCATTGGTGGGAAACCTGGATTGCGCGTATGCTGGGGTTCCCCTCAGAGGCCCGAATGTCCGACTCCTGCGTCCACGGCTTTCCCACCAATCATTGCGCGTCCTGCCGCACCTGCCCGCATGGGCTCGTGGCATCTCGGTGCGGACGCTGTGCCGCCCGGACGACCGCGAGCGCCAGGCGAAAGGCTGCCCCTGCTGCCGGCCAGCAGACACCCGACGAGGAACGCGAGGGTTGGGAGATCTTCTACGTACCCGCCCTTACCGGATGGCAGGTGCGCGCACCCCAGTCCTCCGTGATGGAGGGCTCATATCGGTCCCTGTTCCTGGCGCGTAAGGCAGTGGACAACTGGATCGCGAATCCGCCGACCATCCGGGCGTCGCGGCACAAGTAGCTCCCGGCAGCGCGCCCTCCAGGCGTCCGGTGTCCCCCATTTGCTGCTGAGCAGCCTTCCCCACACGGTGGCGCTGGCGTAGGGTTCGCAGATGCTCACGTGCCCAGCGTGCGGCCACGAGAACTCGGTCGACGCGCGCTTCTGCAACTCGTGCGGCGCTGCCATGGCGACGGCGCAGACCAGCCGCAAGGAGCGGAAGTTCGCCACCGCCCTGTTCGCCGACCTGGTGGGCTCCACCGCGCTCAATGAGCGCGAGGATCCAGAGGTCGTGCAGTCCGTCATCGGCCGCACGTTCGATAGGTTCTCGAAAGAGATCGGAGCCTTCGAAGGTCTCCTCGAGAAATTCATGGGCGACGGCCTGCTGGCGGTGTTTGGCGTGCCTCGATCGCACGAGGACGATGCGGAACGGGCCGTACGCGCCGCGCTGGCGCTGCAGGACATCCTGGCCGAGCTCAACCACGAGTTCGCTGCAGAGGGCAAGCCCTCGCTGCAGATGCGCATCGGGCTGGAGGCGGGCGAGGTTTTGGTCGACATGGACCGCGCGCTCGGGCCGCGCGATCGGATGCTCACCGGGGATGCGGTGAACACCGCCGCCCGCCTGCAGTCGGCCGCGGAGCCCAACCAGATCGTAGTCGGCGCCTCCGTGTATGCCAGCACCAAGGATGTCATCGAGTTCACCGAGCTGGAGCCACTGAGCCTGAAGGGCAAAGCGGGGACCGTGCCCGCCTGGCGCGTGCTGCGCATCAAGGCCAGGACGCGCGGCGAACGCCCGCGGCTGGGCATGGAGGCGCGGCTCACCGGCCGCGACGAGGAGCTCAGCCTCCTCAAGCAGACGTTCCAACGCGTCCAGACCGATGGACGGCCGGCACTGCTGACGGTCATCGGCCCCGCCGGCGTGGGCAAGTCGCGTCTGGTCTCGGAGCTCGAGCGGCACGTCGAGGATCTGAAAGAGCTGGCGTACTGGCGGCGCGGCCGCTGCCTGGCGTATGCGAACACCTCGTATTCGGCGCTTGCCGATGCCATCAAGGCCCAGTGCGAGATCTTCGACGATGACTCCGCTGATGTCGCTTCTGCCAAGGTGGAAGCAGCGGTCCGCGAACTGTTCGGCGATAACAGCGTTGCGCCGGAGCTCCGCGCCCTGGTCGGTGCGGGCGAGGTCCAGGACGTGCGCCGCGAGGACCTGTTCGAGGCGTGGCGACGATTCCTGGAGCGGCTGGCGGCGCGATACCCGCTCGTCCTGGTGCTCGATGACATCCATTGGGCCGACGACGGCCTGCTGGACTTCGTTGACCACGTGGCAGACTGGGCCCAGGGCCCGATCCTGCTCGTGGCGACCGCCCGGGCCGAGCTCTTCGAGAAGCGCCCGACCTGGGGCGGCGGCAAGCGCAATGCCACCTCCATCTACCTCGATCCCCTCTCCTCGGTCGAGGGCCAGGCGATGCTGGACGACCTCATTCCAGGCCCCATCGAGCCACAGCTCAAGCGCACGATCGTGGAGCGCAGCGAGGGTAACCCGCTGTACGTAGAGGAGATCGTTCGCAAGCTGATCGATGACGGCGTGCTGCGCGCGACCCAGGCCTCGCGCTGGGAAGTGGCGCAGTCGGTCAAGAACATCGAGCTGCCACGCTCCATCCAGGGATTGATCTCCGCCCGGCTGGACGGCCTGCCGGACGACGAGAAGATCGTCCTCCAGGACGCTGCCGTGGTAGGGCGGGTGTTCTGGGTCGGAGCCATCGTGGAGCTCACGGGACGACCGCTTGCCGAGGTCCGTGAAACGCTTGGACGGCTCCGCGTGAAGGAGCTGCTCGTGCCACACGACCCCTCATCGTTCCGCGACGAGCAGGAGTTCGCATTCCGCCACGCGCTTATCCGGGACGGCGCGTACGACTCGCTGCCAAAGGCGTTGCGTGCGGACATGCACCTGGGGGTCGCGCGTTGGGCGGAGGCACGTGCCGGTGATCGGGCGGACGAGATCGCTGAGCTCCTGGCGACCCACGAGGTTGAGGCCATTCGCTACCTGGATGAGCTTGGCGAACGGCGCCCAGAGATCGAACGCACCGCCTTTGCCGCGACCTGGGCGGCAGCGCGGCGAACCAAGGCCCTCCAGCTGAATGGGGAGGGCACCCGGTGGTATCGGGAGGCAGAGCGGCTTGCGGATCGGCTGGACCTGCCGCTCCAGGACCGGGCGCGGCTGGTCCGCGAACACGCCGCCCTTTCACCGGGAGCCGACACGGCAGCCGAGACCGAGCGCGTCGTGCGCCGAGCAATCCGCATCATGGAGCAACTGAATGACCAGCAGGGCGTGGGCTGGGCAATGGCCAGGCTGGTGATCCCACTGATGCAGCAATCCCGGCATGACGAGGCGGAGCAGGCCGGGCGCGATGCGGTGGCAAAGCTGGAGCCACTCGGCGAAAGCGCAGACCTGGCAGATGTCATGCATCGGCTCGCCTGGTTCCTGTGGCGTCGTGGCGCGGTCGAAGAGGCGGAGCCACTGCTCCGTCGAGCGGTCGCCATGGCCAAGACGTTCGATGCGCCACTCACCCACGCCGCGGCCACGCAGACGCTGGCGGTCACTCTCGCGGCCATGGGCAATGTCGCCGAGAGCCACCTCCTGATGGAGCAGGCATTTAACCTGGCAAAGGAGGTGGGTGACCCCGATAACCTGTTTCGCGCGTACAACAATTGGGGCTTCACCATGCAGGCCACGCGCGGTCCGGCCGCAACGGTGGAGGTCATGCGCGAGGGTCTGGACCTGGCACTGCGATCGGGCGTGATGATGAACGCCGGGTGGATTGCTGGCACAATCGGCGACCTGCTCGACGTCCTTGGCCGCCTTCGCGAGGCGGAGGACGCCCATCGGCAGGCTGTCGAGCTCGCCACGAGGCTAGGCGACGCACCCCTGCTCGGGCAGCGGCTGTCCGCCCTGGCGGCGGTGCTGGTCCAGCGCCGCAAGATCGACGAGGCTGTCGAGCTCCGCGACATGTCGGCCCCCGTGCTTGCCGCGAATCGCGAGCCACAATCGGACCATTTCCTACCCTGGGTAGACGGGCATCTCGCCATGGCGCGGGGTGATCTGGCGGAAAGCGCCAAGCAGCTCACGACCGCGGCCGACTTCGTCGTCGCCCAGAGCGTCGAAGGGGCTCCGGAAGCGCCACTGGCCGCCGTCCGGGCGCTGCGGCGCATTGGTGACATGGAAGGCGCGCGCCGGTACGCAGACATCGACCGGCTTGGCGGCTCGCTCCAGGGTGCCCCGCACGCGATGACGATCTCCGGTCTGCTCGAGCCAGATCCGCACGCAGCCGTCACCGCCCTGCGAGGCGCGATCGAGGAATACGAGCGGCTGGGCATGATGGTGTTCGCTGCGCGCGCCATGGTGGATCTGGGCAGCGCATTGGCTCGTGCCGCGGAAGACCCCTCCCAGGTGTTGCATCGGGCGCGCGAGATCCTGGTGGAGCATGACGCCCAGCTGTTCCTGTCCGAGGTCAACGAGGCAGAGGCCGGCGTGCGCGGCGGAGCGGCAAAGACAGCCCCTGCGGGCCCTATCGGCTCATAGGGCAGCAGCCTCACGAATGAGTGCCTGGAACGCCTCCGTGTCGAGCCCACTCAGGTCGCCGCGCGGGAAATCGATGGCGCGGCTGGCCTTCGCCTCCAAACCCGCATTGAACAGGCCTGCTCGATCGGTCAGCGACGCACCCTTGAAGAAGTTGACCTTGACGTGGTCGCGGAAGACGCCGATTGCGCAGACATTTGCGCGGCCGGCGAACACTGGCGTATCCCACTTCCACTCCTCGCGGATGTCGGGCACCGCCTGGTGGACGAGCTCGCGCAGCCGCACCACGGCATCGCGCTGCCAGCCGGAGAGGCCGGCCACATAGGCATCCACGCGCTTGTCAGTCGTCATTGCAGAGGAGGTTAATCGAGTACGCGACGCAGCAGCGCAAATCCCTCCGGCTTCCCGGGCCAGCGCCGAGCGAGCTCGTCGGGACCCAATCGACGGCTGACCCAGCGCAGGACCAGCACCGCCACGACCACGTCATCGAGCGGCCCCAGCACGGGGATGAACTCCGGTATCAGGTCGATAGGGCTGACGATCCAGATCAGCAGCACGCCCAGCGCCAGTCGCACACCCAGCGGCGTCGACCGGTCGGCCAGCAGCCCGCGAATGAGGCGGAGGACGTCCGGGATCAGTCGCAGCAATTCCCCCAGGCTGGTGTCGCGCGGCCGGAACAGCCACAGGATCGCAATCAGGGCGACCCAGATGGCCGCCACTGCGCCGATGACGCCCAGCAACCAGCTCCAGTCCATCCGGTGGATGATCCCCTAGCGGAGCAATCGCGTTCCCGCGCCGCACGACCGTCCAGATATCAAGCCTCCTCAAGGGCTAAGAAAACTAAACCCTGGGCACGAAGCGCGGCATGTTGGCACAGGACCTGCGGCCCCTTCTGGGTATCCAAGAAGAACGCAGGGGGTTCTCCTGACCATGCAGAACACGACATATGACATCTGGACGTTCTCTGACCTCGACAGCTGGCGTGGGACCGATATCACCGGTTTCAAGGTGCAGGCTGTCGATGGCGAGATCGGCACCGTCGACGAGGCGACCTACGACATCGGCGCGAGCTACCTCGTGGTCGACACCGGCCCGTGGATCTTCGGCAAGAAGGTCCTGCTGCCGGCCGGCGTGGTTGACATGGTCGACGTCACGAACCAGAAGCTGATCGTGAACCGCACCAAGGACGAGATCCAGAAGGCTCCGGAGTTCGATGCCGACCGCTACACCGAAGAGGCGTATCGGAACAACATCGGCACGTACTACGGCGAGCGCATGCCTGCCGGCACGCGCCGCTAGATCTGACCGCTTTCAGGACGGGCCGGCGTCGCAAGGCGCCGGTCCGTTGCTGTCCGCTTCGCGCTCAACTGGGAGCACCCAACGGGGAAGATAGAGGGCTGCAGACCCAGGGATTCTCAGGCCGGGGCCCATTCCGGGGAAGTTCCGGCCTCAAGTCGCCGCTTCCTCCCCCTTAGTCGCCCCCATTCGAGCACCAGGCGAAGCGCCAGGGACCGCAGCGGCCTCCGTGGTCTCGCGCCGACCAACCAGGTACCAGGTCTCCATCTCGCCCTTGCCCTTCACCGGGATGGTGCCGCGCGGCTCGAGCACGAACTCGTCGCGGAGCTGCTCGTAGGTGGAGCGCGTGACCTGGATCCGCCCGGGCGCGCTCTCCGTCTGCATGCGGCCCGCGGTGTTCACCGCGTCTCCCCACAGGTCGTAGAGGAACCGCTTGCGGCCGATGACGCCCGCCACGACGGGCCCAGAGTTGATGCCGATCCGGAGCTGGAATCCCAGGTCGCCCATGGCTCCATCGGGCTGGACGGCGTCCACCATGTCCAGTGCCAGCAACGCGAGCGTGCGCGCGTGGTCCGTCCGCGGCGCGGGTATCCCGGCCGCCGCCATGTAGCAATCGCCGATGGTCTTGATCTTCTCCAGGTCATACCGTTCCGCCAGCGTGTCGAAGTGGCCGAACAGCTGGTCCAGCATGGCGACCACCTGGGTGGCGGGCAGCCGCTCGGCAAGCGGCGTGAACTCCACGACATCGGCGAAGAGGATGGAGGCGGAGCTGAACGAGTCGGCGATGGTCTCTGGCTTGGCCTTGAGCTTGTCCGCGATAGACCGTGGCAGGATGTTGAGCAGGAGACTTTCTGCCACGTCCTGCGCGTCCTGGCGCTGCTTGGCGAAGACGGCCAGCAGCGTGAACACCACGGCGCCACCAACCACCACGTTCAGCGCGATCATGGTCGTGCTGAACCAGCGCGGCAGCTCGGGCAGGCCGCCGGTCAGCTCTCCCAGCAGTCCGGCGCCCAGGAACGCGACCGCGAACACCACGAACCAGCGGATGCTGGAGCGGACGCTGCCAAAGACCAGGGCCCCCATCGGGCCAAGCAGGCCCCACAGCCCGACCCCGCCGGAGGCCAGGAAGCCGGCCGTCGGCCACATCGACAGCGTGGGCGCCAGGCAGATGTCCAGCAGCTGGATGCGCAGCAGCAGGCTGAAGTTGCGCGTGATCGCGAAGAGCGCCAGCGAGGCGACCGAGATCAGGAAGTAGGCGAAGGCCACCACGCCCGAGACGGCGCCGAGCGAGAGATAAAGCGTGCCCCACACCAGGGAGATCGGCAGGATCAGGGCAGCCAGGTACACAAGCAGCGCCTTGCGCCGCCGGGTATCCAGGTCGTCGCTCGGATCGACGCCGATGCTCGCCAGCCGATCAAGCAGCCACGTCACCAGCGGAGCATAGCGGCGATATCGGTCGCATTCGGTCTAGCCATGCGAGGTGCCGTCGGCTAGCCTGCGGCTGCTGCCCGATATCACCAATCACCACCCATATCGCAGGGTCCCGGAGGGCGTCATGTCCGCAGAGCATCCCGCAGCTGAATCCCGGTCTCGTCGCGCCATGCTGATCGGCGCCCTGGGCGGCATCGGCGCCGTCATCGCCGGTGCGGTCGGGCGAGCCAGCCCTGCCCGCGCCGAGGGCGAGGCCATGGTCGTCGGTGGCGACTACAACGACGCAACCTCGGCCACCATCCTCACCAATTCCACGAACACTGCGACGGTGTTCCTCGCCCAGAGCACCGCCAATGGCGTCGGCGTGTACGGGTACAGCAGCACGAACATCGCGGTGAAAGGCGAGAGCGGTTCGAGCATCGGCGTCGACGGCATCAGCACGTCCAGCTCCGGCGTGCAGGGGGTGAGCACATCCGGTCGTGGCGTGGTCGGGTCGAGCTCCAGCGGCTTTGGCGTTTATGGACAAAGCGGCAGCACCACCGGGGTGGCAGGAAACAGCACCGATGGATTTGGCATGATCGGCGTCGGCAACTCCTCGCAGGCCGGTGGCGTGAAGGGGGTGTCGAGTGATGGATTCGGCGTCTGGGGAAACGCGACGAACGGCACGGGTCTCTATGGCGACAGCAGCGGCGGCACCGGCATCTATGGGCGCACAGGCTCACCCGACCGTGCGGCGCTGCGCACCCGGAACGCCGGCAATGGTCCAGGGGTCGTCGGGGTGAGTGGCGACGTGGATCCGGTCGGCCCGGTGCATACCGGGGTCTACGGCTACGCCCAGCAGGACAATGCCAGCCGAGGCGTGTGGGGGACGAGCACTGCCGGCCACGGCATCCATGGCGAGAGCGACAGCGGCTGGGCGGGCTACTTCGATGGACGGGTGTACAGCAACAGCTACCTGGAGCTCAAGGAGATCGCCAAGCCGGCAGCGCCCGGCAGCAACAGGGGGCGGCTATTCCTGCGGGACAGTGGGACCGGCCACACCCAGCTCTGCATCCGCTTCCACAACGGCGTGACGCGCGTCATAGCGACATCCTGACGTTCGCGGGCCTGCAGGCGAAATGAGTTGGCGGGGCCTGGCTGCGCGACTCCTGGGCATCGCGGACCTTCCCACCGATGACGACGACGCGCGGCTACGCAAGCGCGTGGGGGTGGTGGTCAGCTACCTCACCATCTTCGCCCCGCTGGGCGTTCCGTTCTTCTCGGGCGGCAACCCCATCGGCTTCGTCATGGGCTTTGGCCTGTCCGCGCTGAGCATCGTCAACGTCGTGGTGCTGGCGCGGACAAAGGAGTTCGAGCGGTACGCGGTCGTCCTGCTGGTGAGCGGCGTGCTCTTCACCCTTGGAGCAGACGTTCTGATCGGCGGCCTGGCAACCGGGGCGGGCCTGATCTGGGCGTTCCTGGCGCCGCTGTACGCACTGCTGGCTCTTGGACCGGGGCCCGCCACGGCGTGGTTCGTCGTGTACCTGGCGGCGCTGTTGGTGGCCGTGCTGATCGATCCATGGGTCACCGCCAACGTGTCTTCGCCCCCGTACACCGTCCGGCTCCTCTCTTTCGCGCAGAACCTGGCGGTCCCGCTGGGCATCACCTTCATCCTGCTGCGCTACACCGACATTCGCCGCCGCGCCGCCGAGGCCAGGTCCGACGAGCTGCTCACCAACGCCATCCCCCGCTCCATCGCCACCCGCCTGCGCCACGGCGAGCAGCGGATCGCGGAGACCTACCCGAACACGACGGTGGTGTTCGCCGACCTGGTCGGCTTCACGCCATGGGCAAGGCAGACTTCTCCGGCCGATGTCGTCGCCTTCCTGGACGATCTCTTCCGCCGCTTCGACACCGTCGCGGCAACGCACGGCGTGGAGAAGATCAAGACCATCGGCGATGCGTACATGGCGGTGGCTGGCGCACCCGACACTCGCCCTGATCACGCCAAGGCCGCCATCGGCCTCGCGATCGGCATGCAGGACGCCCTTGTGCACGCCCAACCCGCCATTGATGGGCCGATGGAGCTGCGCATCGGCGTCGCGAGCGGCCCGGTGGTCGGTGGCGTCATCGGCCAGGCCAGGATCCTGTTCGACCTGTGGGGGGATACCGTGAATACCGCCTCGCGGATGGAGTCATCCGGCGTGCCCGGCCGCATCCAGGTGGATGCCGTCACGCATGCTCTGCTGCAGGACGATTTCGCCTTCGAAGCTCGCGATGCCGTGGAAGTCAAGGGCCTGGGCCGGATGACGACGTACCTCCTCGTCCGCGACTGATCCCGCAGATTCCAGACACAGAGAGGACCCCGGCATGACCGGAGCCCTCCCACTACCTGCTGCGGCGTTTGCGCCGCACTTGAGAAGGACCTAGCGCGGAACCTCGTTGACATCGTCCGGATGGGTCTCTTCGGCCTCTTCCTGGACCTGGTCACCGGCGCCAGCGCCGGCACCAGCGCCGACGGCACCGCCGACGATGGCTCCCGGGGGGCCGGCCACTGCGCCTCCGATGGCTGCGCCTCCGACCGCGCCTGCGGCGCCACCGGCACCGGAACCTGCCTCCTCGTCGCCCTCGGTGGCCTCGCCGGCAATCGCGCCACCGGCTGCACCGATCGCGCCGCCAACAGCGGCACCCACGGGTCCGCCGACCACGCCGCCAACGACCGCGCCGCCCACGGCGCCACCGGCCGCACCGACCGCCTCACCGGCATGCTCCTCGTTGTCAGGTGCAGTGCCTTCCGAGGCGCGATCCGCGCTGGTGCCAGTCGTGTCCAGATTCGGATCGATGTAATCGGGGTCCGTGGTATCGCTGTTTGGATCCGCGTAATCGCGTCTCGTGTCATCCATGAATAGATTCCCCTTCTTCAATCTGCTTCCTAGCTGCGTCGGCCGAGGCCGCGCAGGCGACGGCCTAACGCACGTGACGTGCCAGACGCTCGGCTATCGCGGCGACCCGGGAGCAGGCGCCGATGAAGTGCTGCCTCCCGCGGTTGTAGAGGCCCCAGGCGTCTGCGCTGCGGTCCCCTGCTCCTGGGCGTACTGCGCCACGCGTTGGGCGGCCTGCTGGCCGCTCGCGTACCAGCTCTCGGTAATGCGGGCGGCGACGTCACGACCACCAAGGCCAAACGCCAGCCCCAGGGCCAGCGCCACGGCGCCGACAGTGCCGATGAGCAGGGTGTCGACCACGGTCGGCGCGATACCCAGCTGGTTGATGGCAGCCACCACCGCGAACGCGATGATTGCGTAGCGCGCCACGTTCGCCATGAGCGCCGGCGAAGCGAAGCCCATTTCGGAGGCAGCGCCGCGAACGATGCCCGACACGAAATTGGCCAGCAAAGCAGCAACGACGATGATCACCAGCGCCACGACCAGGTTCGGCAGCCACAGCAGCACCGCATTGATCGCCGCGCTGATCTGTGTCAGCCCGAGGATCGAGGCAGCGGCCTGAATGGCAACCAGGCGGATG
>DATAOD010000076.1:0-9582 GCA_036265975.1 Candidatus Limnocylindria bacterium | reverse complement strand
GCCTTGTTCCCGAGTATCTGCGCACGCCCGACTCCGAGGACGCTCTCAGCCTGAGCGAGTACGGGCCGGCGCTGGGGCGCCGCTTCCGCTCGCTGAAGCTGTGGGCTGTCCTGCGCTGCTACGGCCGCGCCGGCCTGCAGGAGCGCATACGCCGCGCGATCGAGCTGGCCGCACTGTTCGAGGGCTGGCTCCGCGACGAGCCGCGCTGGGAGCTGTGCGCGCCCCGGCCTTTCTCGGTCGTCTGTTTTCGCAAGCAGGGCAGCGACGAGGAGAACGAGGCGCTCCTCGAGCGCGCCAACCGCAGCGGCGAGATCTTCATCTCGCACACACGACTCGACGGACGCTATGTCCTGCGCCTGGCGGTCGGCCACGAGAGCACCACCGAGAGCGACGTGCGTCGCGCCTGGGAGGTGCTGCGTGAGCTCGCGAAGTGACCGCTCCCCCTCGGACGCCTGTCGCGAGGGGGAGCGGTGGTCTCGATCGAGCGCTTCTACTCCCCGCCTACGGGAGGTAGTAGTTCGGGTTCGGCAGCTTGAACGTCTTGTCCGCGAAGCCGTTCAGAAGATCGCTGAACTGGTCGCCGAAGTTGCCGACGATGTCGTAGCCCAGCGACTCGATGTAGGCGCGAGTGCCGGACTTGTACGGGATCGTTGCGCACGACGCACTGGCGGTGATTGCCGATGCGCAGAACTCCGGCTTGTCCAGGTACGCCGGATACGAGCCGATGGCCGGCTTCGTGAAGAGGCCGTCAACGCCCGCGGTTGCTTCGGTTGGCACGGGGTAGCCAGCATCCACGCCAATGTTGTCATCGGTCAGGTTGCCCAGGGTGGGGCCTTCTTGCGCCTGCGGCCGGCCAGTCAGGAAGAAGATCGCGTAGCCGTCAGCCGCCGCCCGGTTCACGAGCGCAACCATGCCCGGCGTCCCCGGGAACAGCTGGTCTGTGACGAACTGGCCGTTGGTGACCGGGTTGAAGTCCCAGTTGCTGTAGAGCTCGTAGTTCCAGGTCGTCAGGGTCGTGTCGTCGACGTCAAGCACGATTGCCTGGTTGGCGGAGCCATCGGCCTTGCGGTGCAGCCAGTTGCTGGCCTTTCGTGCAACCTTCTCGGCCTCGTGGGCGTAGTTGCTGTCCAGGTTCAGCGGCGCCATCCAGTCACCGGTAGGCCCGGTGCGCGCGCCAGGGGCCCCGTAGTAGTTCTTGATCTCGGATCGCAGGATGTCGATGTTGGTGACCTGATCGGCGGTCTTCGGCGTGATGATGCGCGGCGTATGCAGGTTGATCCCAACGGCCACGCCAGCGGTGGCGAACACAAGCCCGACCGCAAGCCCGACCACCGCTACGCGCGATCGGCGGGCGAGTGAACTAAGCGCCGTCATGAACTCCTCCTTGTCTCAGCTCCCCCGTGGCCGGACCGTCCGGTCACGATTGGCAGGCACGAACCAATCGCACCGCCAGGAGGCGGCGCGTGCTCAATTCCTGGCTCCGGCAGCCACCAGGCTGGCGGTCATGGAGTGGCGGCGCTCCTCGAGCCAGCCAAGGATCGCGGCGGCAACCTGCGGCCAGGTCTCCTCGCCCATGACCAGGCCGAAATGCGACGCGGATGGGATGTATTCGTAGCCGGCGCCCAGCAGGTCGGCGGTGCGTCGCGCCTCGGTCGGCTGGATGACGTCGTCGCGGCCGGCGGCAATGACCAGCGCCGGCACGTCGATGCGCGATGTGTCGACATTCACGCCGCGCATCCGCTCGCGGCGCGCGCTGCCCGACTCCCGCGCCCCGTCGAGCATCTCCTGCATCTTCTCCAGCGCCTCGTCCCCCATGTCGGGCATCGTCTCGGTGAGGCGGTCCCAGTCGGTGATCCAGCCCCACCAGCGCGCGTCGTAGACCGGCGGCACGTCCTTCAGCTCGTGCTCGCTCGGGCGGCGCGGCAGCGCACCGGCGGGCGGCGAAGGAGCAAGCAGCACGAGGCCCAGGACGGGATGCTGCTCGGCGTACAGCATTGCGGCCAGGGCACCGATCCCCCAGCCGATGACGACGGGAGGCCTGCCCAGGTGCCGGATGGCGACGCCGATGTCGTCGGCATAGTCGCGCATCGAGACGCTGCCCAGCTCGGCGAGGTCGGAGGTGTAGTGGCCACGCAGGTTCATGGCGTGGGCTTCCCAGCCGCGCTCGGCGAAATAGGCGGCGAAGCTGGACCACATCCATGAGCCGGTGAGCGCGCCGTGGACGAGCAGCAGTGGCGGCTTGCGGCTGCGACGCTCCGGCTGGTGGGTCTCGACGTAGATCCCCTCCGGCTCGATATAGACCTCGTCGCGCTTGATGGCCTGCACCACGACTCTCGATCAGTCCTCCACCGAGTAGAACGCCATGCCGGTCAGCAGCTTTGGATAGAAGTACGTCGACTTCTCGGGCATCACGTCCCCCACGCCGGCAACCGCTTGCAGCTGTTCCAGGCCGGTGGGCCGCACCAGGAGGGCAGCCTGGGCCTCGCCCGACTCCACCGCGCGGCGCGCCTCGGCCGCGCTCCTAGTGTAGGTGAGCCGATCCTCCGCCGCGACCGCGGCGTTTCCCAGCATCAACACATCATCGAGCAGCGCGGCGTGCAGCACGGCCACGTCGAGCGCCGCCACCGCGGTGCTGATCCGCTCGCGCCGCATCCGCTCCGCGGCCTCCGCGCGATCCATGCTCAGCTCAACGCTGCGTCCGCCGGGCAGGAGCAGGCCGAAGGTCGCAGGCCCCTTTGGGTCTGGTTGACGTAGGGCGCTCAGCAGCTCGTCCTCGGAACGACCGATGCTGCTCCATGGCGGCACGGCGCCGTCCGCCAGTCGCTCCAGGATGGCGGCATCGACGCCCCGGATGAGCCGATGCGTGGGCAGCACCTGAAGCTCCTCCAGCTCGGCGTTGACGAGGACGATCATCATCCAGTCCGCCGCCAGCGCGCCGGGAGGAGCATTCGCGTGCGCCGGGTCGGCGCGGACCGTCGCCTGGTGCGCCAGCGCCGTCTCGTAGCGATGGTGCCCATCGGCGATGTACAGGCGCTGCCGCGAGAGATATCTCAGCAGGCGATCGTCGGGCTCCACCTCGGCCAGGGTGTGCAGCAGCCCGTCCTCGTCGCGGGCACGCCATTCGTCGCCCCAGGCCCGGCTCATGACGTGGCGATAGCGCTCGCTGGCGTCGAAGTAGATGGCCAGGATCGGCGAAAGCTGTGCGCCGGTCACCCGCAGGTGCTCGAGGCGCTCCGCCTTCGGGCCCGGCATGGTGTGCTCGTGGGCTCGCACATCGGCTCCGTAGGGCTCCAGCAGCACACGGGCCAGCACACCTTGGACAGTCGGCTCGTCCGGCGCATCAGTGGTGGCGTGCGCGTAGTAGTAGACCGATGCGTCCGGCCGCCGCTCAAGCGTCCCATCCTCTACCCACGCGGCCAGGGTTTCTGCCGCCGCGCGGTGGGGGTCACCGTCACGTGGCAGCTCCAGGCGGATTGCGTTGTGCGAATTCCGGGCGAGGAGCGAGCGCTGCAGCTCGGTGTCGATCACGTCGTACGGCGGGCAGGCGACGTCGGTCAGGTCGCTGACGCTCCGGCCGGGCGCGTCCGCGGGCTCGTCCGGCAGGCGGATGCGGTCCAGGATGGGGCTGCGGGCGAATCGGGCCGGGGCATAGACGATCGGCTGGAGCGCGCTGACCTGGGGCATGCGGGTTGTGAGTCTAGCCGGGGCGCGCGACGAAGGGCGGATACGCCTCGACCGCAGCCGCCACGCGGGCCACGCGCGGGATGGTGAACCGGATCAGGGTGCCGTGGTCGGCCTCGGGATTGGGCTGCGCGGAGATCTCGCCGCCATGCGCCTCGACGATGGCCCTGGTGATGTAGAGGCCCAGCCCGAGTCCGCCGAACCGCCGCCCAGCGTCGGCATCGGCCTGGAAGAAGCGCTCGAAGACGGCGTCGGCCTGGTCGCCGCCGATGCCGATGCCGGTGTCCAGCACGCTGACCTGCACGCGATCGCCGCTTGCCTCCGCCCGCACGGCAACCGGTCCGCCGTCGGGCGAGTACTTGACGGCGTTATCGAGCAGGTTGGTGAGCACCTGCCCGATGCGATCGCGGTCGGCGCGGATGGGCAGCTCGTCTGGGACCGTGGCGGTGATCGACCGCTCCGGGTGCTCGCGGCCGGTGCGAGCCACCGCCTCGCGGATCTCCTCTGCCAGGTCGATGGCCTGCGGCTCGATGCTGACCCCGCCGCGGCGGTCGATGCGGCTGACGTCCAGCAGGTCCTCCACCAGGCGCCGCATGCGCGTCACCTGGGAGCGGATGACGCGCATCTGCGACAGCTCCTTGGGGCCAGACGAGTCGCGGATCCGCGCCTCGAGCAGCTGCGCGTAGCCCTGGATGCTGGTGAGCGGCGTGCGCAGCTCGTGGCTGACGATCGAGAGGAAATCGTCCTTGACGCGCTGGGCGCGCTGCTCGCGCCGGACCTGCTCCTGCAGGTCGCCCCACAGCGCCGCGTTGTCGAGCGCCGGCGCCGCGCGCTCGGCAATGGCCGATGCCAGGCGCAGCTCCCCGTCACCCAGCAGCGGGCCGGCGGTGCTTCCCGAGGCCAGCACGCCGCGCAGCGTGCCACGCCACACGATGGGCGCCGCCAGCAGCGACCGCAGGCCCAGGGTGGTGATGCCGTCCGGGTCGCCCGCATCGGCGCGCAGCGGCTGCTGGCCCAGCACCGGCGTCGCCGTACCGGCCGCGGCGCCCGCCACGCCCTCGCCCAGGCGCAGCTTCCGTTCGGCCAGGTGCGCGCGAAGCCGCTCGACAGCATCGGGGTCGCGGCCGGCGGCATCTGCCAGGCTCATGCGCAGCGAGGCCGGATCCGCGGGGTCCGCGCGCTCCACGATCAGCAGCCAGGTCAGGTCGCCGAGCAGCGGCGCGGCGGCCTGCACGATGGCGCGCGCCGTCTCGCGGCGGTCCAGGGACGTGCCGAACTCGCGCGCCATCTGGGTCAGAAGCTCGGACTCGCGGCGCCGCATCCGCTCCCGCTCCTCCTCGGAGAGCCGCTGCTGCAGCTGCGCGTTCTCCGCGGCGCGGCCCGTGGCCACGCGCGCATACAGCCCCGCGGCGAGGCCAAAGCCAAGCACGTAAGCCAGCCGCACGCCAACCAGCTCGCGCGCCGGCGAGGCGTCACCGGTGGCCGCCAGCACCACGGACCCGTACATGAAGCCGATGACGACCGAGGCCCAGATGGACGCCGCCAGGCCGAAGCGCAGCGCGACGCCCAGCAGCACCGGCAGGTAGAAGAGGAACGCGTCCAGCGCGTCCGGCTCGGCGTAGATCGCCAGCGTGACCACGATCATGTCCAGCGCGGTGGCCAGGATCCCGACCTCGCGCGCCGGGAAACGGCCGACGAGCAGCAGGATGCCGGCGGAGTACAGCATGGCGGCCACGGCCAGCCCGGCCAGCCACGGGAACGAAGTGAGCTGGCTGCGCAGGAGCACGATGGCCACCAGCGCGGCGCCGGCGATCGCGCCCCGCACGACGGCCAGTTGACGCTCCTGCGAGCGCATCTGGCGCTCCAGGTGCACGTCCAGCGCGGGGAGGCGGCCTCCCGTCGATTCCATCGGCAGCTGTCCTCAACGGGCAGGAGTTGCCGGCCGACTATAGCATCGGCCCATGCCCGCACCTCCCGCGCCGCCGTCCGTGCCGCCCGTCCTCTGGTCGCCGCCAGCCGACGGCCGCCGCACCAGCCGGGTGGGTCGCTACCTCGACTGGCTGGCTGCGGAGCGCGGCCTGGAGCTGGATACCTACGACCAGCTGTGGCAGTGGTCGGTGGACGACCTGGCCGGATTCTGGAGCTCGATCTGGGAGTGCGCGGGCATCGGGCCATCCCAGCCTGCCGCGCAGGTGCTGCCGGAGCGCGGCATGCCGGGAGCACGCTGGTTCCCGGACGCGCGCCTGAACTGGGCCGAGCGGGCGCTGCGCCTGGAGAGCCGCCTTCCGGATGACGCGGTCATGATCTCGCGCTCGCAGACCCGTGAGCGCCGCGAGCTGACCGTCAGCCAGCTGCGCGACCAGGTCGCGCGTACCCGCGCCGGGCTGCAGCGCCTGGGTGTCCATCGCGGCGATCGGGTCGCCGCCTTCGTGCCGAACATCCCCGAGGCGATGATCGGCCTCCTTGCCACCGCCAGCCTGGGCGCCATCTGGACCTCGTGCGCACCCGAGTTCGGCGTGCGGAGCGTGGTGGACCGCTTCAGCCAGGTCGAGCCCACCATCCTGCTGACGATCGACGGTTATCGGTACGGCCAGCGCACGGTCGAACGGGCCGATGAGGTGGCAGCCATCCGCGCCGCGCTGCCGGCCCTGCGGGCCACGGTCGCGCTCGACTACCTGCATCCCGGGGAGCGGCACATCCCTGATGCCATCAGCTGGGACGAGCTGACCGCCGAGCCCGCGCAGCTGTCGTTCGAGCCGGTGCCGCTCGACCATCCGCTCTACATCCTGTACAGCTCCGGCACCACCGGTCTGCCCAAGCCCATCGTCCACGGGCATGGCGGCATCACCCTGGAGCACTGGAAGATCCACGCCCTGCACCACGACCTGGGGCCGGCCGACCGGTTCTTCTGGTTCAGCACCACGGGCTGGATGATGTGGAACTACCTGGCCTCCGGCCTGCTGGTCGACGCCACGGTCGTCCTCTACGACGGCGCCCCGAACGAGCCGGACCTGATGGCGCTGTGGCGGATGGCGGCCGAGGAGGGCGTGACCTACTTCGGCACCAGCGCCCCCTTCCTGATGGCCTGTCGCAAGGAGGGCCTGCGCCCTGGAGCCGATGCGGACCTTGGCGCGCTGCGCGGCATCGGCTCAACCGGCGCACCGCTGCCGGCCGAGGGATTCCGCTGGGTGTACGAGGCCTTCGACCCATCCGTCCACCTGCAGTCGGTCTCGGGCGGGACCGACGTGTGCACCGCCTTCGTGGGCGCCTCCGCGCTCGTCCCCGTCTGGGAGGGCGAGATCAGCTGCCGCCACCTGGGCTGCGCGGTCGAGGCCTTCTCCCCGGACGGCCGCCCGCTGATCGGCGAACAGGGCGAGCTCGTCATCACCGCGCCCATGCCCTCGATGCCCGTCGCCTTCTGGAACGATCCCGATGGCTCGCGCTACCGCGCCGCCTATTTCGACGACTTCCCCGGCGTCTGGCGCCACGGCGACTGGATCACCATCACCGACCGCGGCTCCTGCGTGATCAGCGGCCGCTCGGACGCCACGCTCAACCGAGGCGGCGTGCGGATCGGCACGGCCGAGTTCTACGCCGTGGTCGAGGGGCTGCCGGAGGTTGCGGATTCCGTGGTCGTCCACCTGGAGGAAGCGGATGAGCTGCTGCTTTTCATCGCATTGCGCGACGGCTTGACCCTGGACGATGCGCTCGTCGCTCGCCTTCGCGACGCCCTCCGCTCGTCGCTCTCGCCCCGCCACGTCCCCGATCGGATCCTTGCCGTCCCCGGCGTGCCGCGCACCCTTTCCGGCAAGAAGCTGGAGGTGCCGATCAAGCGCATCCTCACCGGCACCCCGCCCGATGTGGCCGCCTCGCGCGGCTCCCTCGCCAACCCCGAATCCCTTGATTTTTTCGCCGAGCTCGCTGGTGAGCGCGGTTTCGCCTAATTCACACTGGGACGACACTAAGTACCGTTTCCGGCCGTGGCGCCGGCTAAAGCGGCCTCACGGCGACGTTGGGCGCTGAATGCGGCCGATTCCAGGGATGGCGTGCTCGTGGGGTGAATTGGGCAACAACTGACCGTGCGGAGGCCGCACTGGCCCGCGTCGGCCTCCACGAACGGGCGTAATTCACGCCGGGAGAGCGTTATCGGGCCGAACCGCCCGCCGAACGCACCTATCGCCACGCGCGGCGTGAATTAGGACGCCTCGGCGCCCGTTTTCGGCCGGAATCCGCGCATAAGGGGTCGTGCTGCGTGAATTAGGACGCTTCGCGGCCGCAGCACGCACGAGGAGCTACATCGCGCGGATGCCCAGGATATTCCGGGCAATCACCAGCCGCTGGATCTCGCTGGTCCCCTCCCCGATCTCGGTGAGCTTCGCGTCGCGCAGGTAGCGCTCCACGTGGTACTCGGTCACGTACCCGTAGCCCCCGTGGACCTGGACCGCGTCGTTGGTGACCTGCCGCGCGACCTCCGAGGCGAACAGCTTGGCCATGGCCGCCTCGGTGGTGTACGGCTTGCCGCAGTCCTTCAGCCACGCCGCGCGGTAGACGAGCAGCCGCGCGGCGTCGATCCCGACCGCCATGTCGGCGATCTTGAAGGCCACGCCCTGGAAGCTGGCAATCGGCCGATCGAACTGCTTTCGCTCCTTCGCATAGGCCGATGCGGCCTCGTAGGCCGCCTGGGCCAGTCCCAGCGCCATGGCCCCGATGCCGATCCGCCCGCCGTCGAGGGTCTTGAGGAACAGCTTGTCCCCCTCGCCCTCCTCGCCCAGCAGGTTGGCGGCCGGGATGCGGCAGTCCTGGAAGATGAGCTCCCCGGTGTTCGAGGCATGGAGGCCCATCTTCTCCTCCATGCGGCCGATGGAGAAGCCGGGCGTATCGGCCTCCACGATGAACGCGCTGATCTTGCCCGAGTCCGCCTCACGGTCGGTGACGGCGGTGACGATGTACGTGCCCGCCACGCCCGCGTTGGTGATGAAGCGCTTCGACCCGTTGAGCACCCACGCGTCTCCGTCGCGGTGCGCGCGGGTGCGGGTGCCCCGCGAGTCGGAGCCGGCGCCCGGCTCGGTCAGGCCGTACGCGCCAAGGACCTCGCCCGAGGCCATGGGGCGGAGGTATCGGTCCTTCTGCTCCGGCGTGCCGGCCAGATACAGTGGGTTGCAGCCGAGGCTGGTGTGGGCGGAGACGATGATCCCCACGCTGCCGCTCGCGCGCGACAGCTCCTCGATGGTGATTGCGTAGGCCAGGGAGTCCAGGCCGGTGCCGCCGACGTCCTCCGGGTAGGGCACGCCCAGCAGCCCCAGGCCGGCGGCCTTGCGGATGATGTCGTGCGGGAACTCGCCCTTGCGCTCCAGGTGGTCGGCGACCGGGATGATCTCGCGCTCGGCGAAATCACGGACGGTGCGGCGAATCTCCTCGTGCTGTGGAGACAGGGCGAAGTCCATCGGCGCGTCCCGATCTTGCGGATTCAGTGGGCGATCCGCAGTTTAGCAGCGCGTTGCGACGCGCACGGAAACGGCGGCCGGGGTGGCCGCCGTGCCCGCAGGAGGAAGGAGTACCGCGCCTTCAGCCGCGCCGCCAGCGCTCGACCGCCCGTCGAGCTCGCTGCTCGGCCGAGCGCTGCTGCGCGACCCGGCGGCGCCGGGCTGGCAGGGACCTCGGCCGAGAGCGTTTGGCGTGGTTTGGCTTCGCCATGGTGCTCATCAGACGTACGACCGCGGCGCCGGGTTGCATCAGCCACTGCGCGTTGACACGTCTCAGGAACGCAGACATATACTGCGGCCTCTGCCGTGCGGCCCTGCTGCGGCCGCGCACGGTATGCGGGGTGCACGAGGATCCTGAGTGTCGGCTCAGATCGACGTACGGTTGGACAGGGTAACCAAGCGCTTCCACGACGTCGTC
>DATAOD010000075.1:0-4440 GCA_036265975.1 Candidatus Limnocylindria bacterium | reverse complement strand
CGCGCCGGCCCCTTCGGCTGAGCCCACCACCGCATCGCCCACCGCCACCCCCTGGTCGGTGCCGGCATCGATGCCGATCTCCCAGGTGAAGTTCGAAGGGTCGCGGCTGATGATGCGCACCGGCAGCAGGTCCATGTCCAGCGACTGGGTGAGGCCCAGCAGATCGCGCAGCTCGGCATTCTCGACAGCGGCCTCCTCCAGCTCGGCGATCCGCTGCTCGGCGGCGGCCAGCCGGCTGCGCAGGTCGTCGTTCTCGGTGCGCAGCCGGTCGATCTCGCCGATCGTGCCGAACACCCCCGCAATCCCGGAGCCGATCCCGCCAATCGCCTGGCGCACCGGGTCCAGGGCGCGGGCGCTGATCTGCTGCAGGGTCAGGGCCGGATCGGTCTGGCTGGCCAGCAGGAGCAGCAGCGAGATGATGGTGAAGGCCGCGAACCACAGCCCGTTCCGGCTGCGCCGGTGCGGTCCGCCGATCATCGGGCTTGAGCCGATGGCGCCGCGCCCGTCAGCGCGGCGCGCGAGTGAGCTGCTCGCTGACCAGCACCCGCTCCAGCGAGTCGAGGTCCTCGAGCACGCGGCCGGTGCCGCGCACCACGCAGGTGAGCGGGTCATCGGCGATGTGCACGGGCATCTGGGTAGCCTCGGCCACCCGCTTGTCGAGCCCAGAGAGCAGCGCTCCGCCGCCGGCCAGCACGATGCCCTGGTCCATGATGTCGGCCACCAGCTCCGGCGGCGTCTCCTCGATCGTCTCCTTTATGGCGTCGATGATCTGCGCCACGGAGGGCTCCAGGGCCTCGCGGATCTGATCGCCGCCCACCTCGACGCTGCGCGGCAAGCCGGTGAGCAGGTCTCGCCCGCGGAATGTGACGGTCCGGTCGCCCTCGTTGGGGTAGGCAGAGCCGACGGCGATCTTGATCTCTTCCGCCGTGCGCTCGCCCATCAGCAGGTTGTACTCGCGCCGCGCGAAGCTGACGATGTCGGTGTCCATCTCGTCGCCGCCGATGCGCACGCTGCGGCTGACCACGATCCCGCCCAGGCTGATCACCGCCACCTCGGTCGTGCCACCGCCGATGTCCACGATCAGCGAGCCGGACGGCTCGGATACCGGCAGCCCGGCGCCGATGGCGGCGGCCATGGGCTCCTCGATCAGGCGGGCCCAGCGAGCTCCGGCATTGACCGTGGCGTCGCGGACGGCCCGCTTCTCGACCTCGGTCACGCCTGATGGGATGCCGACCAGCACGCGCGGCCGCCGGATCTGCGCGAAGCGCTCGTGCACCTTGGCGATGAAGTAGCGAATCATCTGCTCGGTCACGTCGAAGTCGCTGATCACGCCGTCGCGCAGGGGCCGGATGGCGACGATGTTGGCCGGCGTGCGCCCCACCATGCGCTTCGCCTCGGCGCCGATGGCCAGCACGCGCTTGGTGCGGGTGTCCATGGCCACCACGCTTGGCTCGCTGATGACGATGCCCCGATGACGCACGGTGACCAGGGTGTTGGCGGTGCCGAGGTCGATGCCGACGTCGTGGCTGAGGATGCCGAGCAGGCCGTCGAAGAGTCCCAAGGGTTCCTCTCGCTTGCGGGTTCAGCGGCCGTGGCACCGAGAGGCCGCGCGGTGAGCTTGCCGGTGGGCGCAGAAACCCTAGCACAGGCATCACGCGCGTCATGGACCGGGCGGGGCGCGCACGGAACCTGCAGGGAGGCGGGTATCGTTAGCCACATGCCGTCCACCGTCCCGCTGCTGCGCCCCGCCGCCGCGGACGCCGCACGCCTGGCCGCCGGTGAGTACCACGATCCGCACCTGCTGCTGGGACTGCACGGCGGCGAGCACGGCTCGGTGGTCCGCGCCTTCCATCCCGACGCAACGGGGGTCGAGCTGGTGACCGAGGGCGGCGCTGCCGCCATGGAGTCGCTGGGTGGCGGCCTGTGGGCGGTGGTCACCAACCTGGCGCCGGGTGACCCGTATCGGCTTCGCTTCCGCTTCGCCGACGGCAACGACTGGGAGCGCGAGGACCCGTACCGCTTCCTGCCGACCCTCGGCGAGCTGGACCTGCACCTCATCCGCGAGGGCAGCCACGAGCGGCTGTGGGAGGTGCTCGGCGCGCACCCGCGCGTCATGGACGGCGTCAGCGGTGTCGCCTTCGCGGTCTGGGCGCCCAATGCCCGCAGCGTGCGCGTGGTAGGCGATTTCGACCGCTGGGACGGCCGGCTGCTGCCCATGCGCTCACTGGGGGCCGCGGGCGTCTGGGAGCTGTTCGTGCCCGGCATCGGCGCCGGCGAGCTCTACAAGTTCGAGGTGCTCGGCGCGGACGGCAAGCTGCGGGTCAAGGCCGACCCGTTCAGCTTCTCGCAGCAGGTCCGCCCCGAGACCGCGTCGCGCGTCTGGGACATCGGCTCCGACGAAGCCTGGACCGATGCGGCCTGGATGACGCGTCGGGCCTCCGTCGATCCCTACGCGCAGCCGATGGCCATCTACGAGGTGCACCTGGGATCGTGGATGCGGAACGCTGACGGCTCCTGGCTTGACTACCGCCGGGCCGGCACGCAGCTGGTCGAGCACTGCCGGCGCTACGGCTTCACGCACGTCGAGCTGCTGCCGGTGGCCGAGCACCCGTTCGATGGCTCGTGGGGCTACCAGGTCACCGGCTACTACGCGCCAACGGCCCGCTTCGGCACCCCTGATGACTTCCGCGCGATGGTCGACACGCTGCACAACGCCGGCATCGGGGTGATCCTCGATTGGGTGCCGGCCCACTTTCCGAATGACGACTTCGCCCTGCGCCAGTTCGACGGCACCCCGCTGTACGAGCACGCCGATCCCCGCCGCGGGCAGCATCCGGATTGGGGGACCCTGATCTTCGACTACGGACGCCCGGAGGTCCGCAACTTCCTGGTGGCCAACGCCCTGTTCTGGTGCGACCGCTATCACGTCGACGGGCTTCGGGTGGACGCGGTGGCCTCGATGCTCTACCTGGACTACTCGCGCAAGGCCGGAGAGTGGCAGCCCAACCAGTACGGCGGCAACGAGAACCTGGAGGCCATTGCCTTCCTGCGTGAGGTGAACGAGAAGGTGTACGGACGCCATCCCGGCGTCATCACCATCGCCGAGGAGTCCACGGCCTTTCCCGGCGTCACGCGGCCGACCTACCTGGGGGGCCTGGGCTTCGGCTTCAAGTGGGACATGGGCTGGATGCACGACACGCTGGCCTTCTTCCACGAGGACCCGGTCCACCGCCGCTACCACCACGACAAGCTGACCTTCCGCGGCCTCTACATGCACACCGAGCACTTCGTCCTGCCCCTGTCGCACGACGAGGTGGTGCACGGCAAGGGCTCCCTGCTTGGCAAGATGCCCGGCGACGAATGGCAGCGCTTCGCCAACCTGCGCTGCCTGATTGCCAACCAGTACCTGCAACCGGGCAAGAAGCTGCTGTTCATGGGCAGCGAGCTGGCGCCATCGGAGGAGTGGAGCCATGACCGCGCGCTGGACTTCAGCCTGGCCGATGCGCCCCTGCGGGCCGGCTTCGGGCAGTTCCTGGCGGACCTCGGCGCGCTGTACGCGGCCACACCCGCCCTGTGGGCCGCCGACGCCGACCCCGGCACGTTCTCCTGGATCGATGCGTCCGACGTCGAGTCATCGGTCTATTCCTGGATCCGCCGGGCCGGCGACTCGCTGGTGGTCGTGGTCCAGAATCTGACCCCGGTGCCGCGCCACGCGTACCGGCTGGGGCTGCCAGCGGCCGGTGCCTGGCAGGAGGTGCTGAACTCCGATTCGCAGCATTACGGCGGCTCGAACGTGGGCAACCTGGGGGGTGTGGCCGCGACCACCGAGCGCTGGCACGGGCAGCCGGCGTCGGCGGAGCTGAGCCTGCCGCCGCTGGCCACCGTCGTCCTGCGCCTTGCCGGTCAGGAGGACGCCGCTCCGCGCTAGACGTCCCTGCGCAGGGCCTCGGCCAGCCGGCCGGCGAGCTGGTTGGTGGGCAGCGCATCGATCGGCTCCGGCAGTGCCAGCGACCAGTTCGGCCGCTGCCGGTCGGTCGTGCCGGGCACGTTGACGCGCTCCACCACCCCGCAGGCGTCCTCCAGACTGGCTGTCACGATCGCGGCAGGGCTGGCGGCCAGGCTGCGATACGCGCCCAGCGCGACCTCTGAAGCTGGCGCTCCCGGCGGATGGCCGCTGATCTGGGCCAGGCGCGCCACCAGCCCGCGCTCCGCGACGGCGTCGTGCGGCAGGCCAAGCTCTGCCAGCTCGGCAAGGTCGGCGCCAGTCCACGCCCCGGCGATGGTCGGCAGGTCGTGGTTGCTGACGGCGGCGCTGGCCAGGAATGGCAGGCGGGCAAGGCTCCGCTCGAAGTAGGCGAGTCGCGTGGACAACAGCCCCGCGCTGCGCAGGCGTTGCCGTACCCCGGCGCCCACCGTGCCGAGGTCCTCGCCCAAGATCAG
>DATAOD010000074.1:0-5540 GCA_036265975.1 Candidatus Limnocylindria bacterium | reverse complement strand
GTCCATGGAGGGGACCTCGTCGAAGGACAGGAGGCCATCGGCTCCGACGGTCGAAGCCGACACGGAGGACAGCGGCTTGCCGCCGATCCGGAGCTCGAATCGCGACAGGTAGCGCGCGTTGTCCACGAACAGGCCGTGCGGATCCTTTTCGGGCAAGCGGCCGGCCAGGTCGGTGATCAGGACGGTACGCCCTGAGTACGTGAACAGCTGCTCGCGCCGGGCGCGGAGCTGGATCCGATGCGCCACGAGAGCCGGTCAGCGACCCAGGTGGCGCACCGCGGTCAGGGCAGCGATGAGCGTTGCGCCCAGGGCGAAGCGCTTGCGATTCGGGTGCAGCTCGAAGAGGCTGGTGTAGAGGCTGGACGCCTTCGAGCCCTCGCCGAAATCACCGGTCGTTGACCCGGGTCCGGTGCTCGGCTCGAACAGGTTGTCGCGCCGGTCATCCGGCTCATCCGTCTTCTGTTGGTGGAAGCTGCGACCGCCCTGGACCATGTACCTGTCCAGGAGGGTGGGGCTCAGCCGTTGGGCCAGGATCAGCAGCTTGCCCCAGCCGCCCGCCACGATCTCGCGGCCGCCATGCTCTGCGGCGTGACAGATGGCCTGCGCCACCACCCGCGGCTCGTAGACCGGGGGCACCGGCATCGGCTTCACGCCCATCTTGGAACGGGCGAAGTTGAAGAGCGGCGTGTTGATAGACGACGGCAGGATCACCACCACCTCGATGCCCCGACGTTCGTGCTCCATCTCCAGGCGCAGGGCTTCGCTGAAGCCCTGGACCCCATGCTTGGAGGCCACGTAGGCCGATTGCAGCGGGATGGCGCGCTCGGAGAGGGCCGAGCCGATGTTGACGATGCGGCCCTGCCTGCGCGGTTTCATGTGGCTGATCGCGACCTGCGAGCCGAACATCTGGCCCAGCAGATTGACACGGATCACGCGCTCCACTTCTTCGGGCGTCATCTCGTCGAAGCGCGAATAGACGCTCACCGCCGCGTCGTTCACCCACGTGTCAATGCGTCCGAAGCGCTCCGTCGCCCGATCGCCAAGGTTAGCCAGCTGCTCGTGTTCGGCGACGTCGGTCGGGACGACCTCGGCCTCGCCGCCGAGCCGCTCTACCTGGTGCGCGAGCTCGCCCAGCGCCTCCTCATTGCGGGCGGCGAGCACCAGCTTCGCGCCCTGCCGCGCCATCTCGAGCGCGGTCTCGCGCCCGATGCCCTGGGAGGCGCCGGTGATGACGACGACCTGCTCACTGATCGGTAGCCGCATGCGGTGGCTACCGGCGCGGCTGATAGGCGGCCCGATCGGCTCCCCCGGAGGCCACGACGTTGGTGGCAGGCTCGCCGCTGAGCGAGTTGGGGGCATCCAGGTTCGCGCCGGTGTCGACGCCGACGCCCAGCCGATCCACCAGCTCTCCGCCCAGCCAGGCCGTTACGGAAGCCAGGGCGACGCCGGCGAAGGAGAAGATGTAGGCGACCGCGCCGGGCTCGTAGTTGTCAGCAGCAAGCCGGATGAGCCAGCTCACCGCGAACAGCGTCACCACCACGACGTTCCCGCCGCCGTGGAAGAGCCCGATGCGCTTCGCGCGGGTGCCGCCCGGGATGTTCAGCCAGTCGATCAGTCCGAAGATCGCGGCCAACAGGCCGCCAAGGATGCCCAGGCCCATGTCCCAGAACGCGATGGTGCTGAATACGTCCTGGCCGCTGACCAGGCGAACGATGTCGAAGATGACCGCCGAGCTGAGCAGGCCCAGCGGGAGGACAATGAGCATCGGATGTACCGGATGCCCCAGCAGCTTGACCTTGCTTTCCATAGGAAGCGCCCTTCCTTTCGCTACGCACCAAGGCGGATGGCCGGCCTGGACGAGGCGCCAGAAAGCGCTTGCATATGGGGTGCCACCTGCGAGTGGCGCTCACGGATCTCCGCTAGAGGCGGACGCGCGGCGGGAGCTGACGGTCGAAGGTGTGGACGGTGTCCAGGAAGCGGACCGTGCCGCGCTTGTAGCTCATCAACAGCGAATGGGTCCGCGCGCCGCCGCCGAAGAAGCGCACGCCGCGCAGCAGCTCACCGTCCGTGACGCCGGTGGCGGAGAAGACGACCTCGTCTCCCGAGGCCAGGTCGTTGGTGAAGTAGACCCGCTCGGTGTCATCGACGTCCACGCCCATGGTCCGGGCGCGCTCCTTCTCCTCCTTGGAGCGCCAGGCGAACTTGCCCTGGATCTCGCCGCCCAGGCACTTCATGGCAGCCGCGGCCAGCACGCCCTCGGGAGCCCCGCCGGTGCCCATCACCGCGTGCACGCCGGTGCCAGAGACCGCGACGCTGATGCCGGCAGGCAGATCCCCATCGCTGATGAGCTTGATCCGCGCCCCGGTGGCCCGCACGTCGGCGATCAGTTGCTCGTGGCGCGGGCGGTCCAGGATCACGACCGTGATGTCCCATGGGCCGCGGCCCAGGCGCTCGGCGATGATGCGGATGGTCTTCTCCACGGGGTCGTCCAGCGACACGTGCCCGGCCACCTGCGGGCCAACGATCAGCTTCTTCATGTACGTATCTGGGGCATGCATCAAGCCACCCGGCTCAGCAGCGGCCAGCACAGCCGTCGCATTGGCGCTGCCCGTCGCCACGAGGTTCGTGCCCTCCAGCGGATCGACCGCGATGTCGACCTCGACTGCCGCTTCCGGATTGCCGACCTTCTCGCCGATGTAGAGCATGGGCGCCTCGTCGCGCTCCCCCTCGCCGATCACGATGGTGCCGGAGATGTCCGACTCCTCCATGGCTCGGCGCATGGCCTCGACCGCCGCGCGATCGGCTCCGTCGCGGTCGCCGCGTCCCATCAGGCGCGCGGCGGCGATGGCTCCGGCTTCGGTGGCGGCGCAGGCCTCGCCCGCGATCAATCGGTCCATCAGTGGCGGAAGTGGCGGCGGCCGGTGAAGACCATGGCCATATGGTGACGATCGGCGACCTCGATCGCCATCTCGTCGCGGATGCTGCCGCCCGGCTGGATGATGGCCGTGACCCCGGCCTGTGCGGCGATCTGGATTCCATCGGGGAAGGGGAAGTAGGCGTCGCTGGCCATGACGGACAGCGGGGCACGCTCGCCCGCCTTGCGCAGCGCCACCTCCACCGACACGACGCGGGACGGCTGGCCCGCGCCCATGCCCACCATGGCGTGCTTCTTGGCGAGCACGATGGCGTTGGATTTCACGTGCCGCACCGCCCTCCAGGCGAAGAGCAGGTCGGTCAGCTCCTCCAGCGTGGGGCGGCGCTGGGTGACCACCTGCAGCTTGTTGCGGTCCTCCTCCAGGTTGTCGAAGGTCTGCAGCAGCAGTCCGCCGCCGATGCGCTTGAAGTCGAAGTTGCCGATCCCCATCTCCGGGTCGTCGTGGTCGTCGGGCGGCACCTCGATGATCTCGAAGCCCTTCTTGGTGCGCAGGATCTCCAGGGCCTCGGTCGTGTAGCCCGGGGCCACGATGGCCTCGAAGAAGCCGGGGCGGATGGCTCGAGCGGTTCCCTCGTCCACGACCCTGTTGGCCCCGATGATCCCGCCGTATGCCGAGACGCTGTCCCCCTCCAGGGCCAGCCGGAACGCCTCCGCCAGGTCCACGACGCTGGCCAGGCCGCAGGGATTGCCGTGCTTCACGATCGTGACGGCCGGGGTCTTGAAGTCACTGGCGATGGACCAAGCGGCGTCCAGGTCGAGCAGGTTGTTGAAGCTGAGGTCCTTGCCGGCGATCTGCCGCGCCCGGCTGAGGCTGGTGCGGAACTGCGCCGGGTCGGCGTAGAAGGCTCCCAGCTGATGCGGATTCTCGCCGTAGCGCAGGTCCGCCTTCTTTTCCACCACCAGGGTCAGGCGGCTCGGGAACAGGGTCCCGGCCTGCTGGTTGAGATAGCTGGCGATCTGCGCGTCGTACGCGGCGGTCAGCGCGAACGCCTCCGCGGCGAGCTTCTGGCGCGTCTCCGGGCTCACCGTGCCCATGGCCTTCAGATCGCGGAGGACTGACGCGTACTGGGTCTTGTCACTGACCGCCGCCACGCCGGGGAAGTTCTTGGCTGCTGCGCGCAGCAGCGCCACGCCGCCGATGTCGATCTGCTCCAGGGCCCCATCCAGGGTCGTCTCCTGCTTGCGGACCGTCTCCGCGAACGGATAGAGGTTGACCACCACGATGTCGATCTGCTCGATCCCGTGCTCGGCCAGCTGCGCCAGGTGGTCCGGCTGGTCGCGACGCGCCAGGAGGCCGGCGAAGATCTTGGGGTGGAGCGTCTTGACCCTGCCACCCAGGATCTCGGGCGAATCAGTCAGCTGGGTGACCGGCTTTACCTCGATGCCGTTCTCACCCAGGTGACGCCGCGTGCCGTCGGTGGCGTAGCACTCGATGCCGGCCTCGTTCAGGCCACGCGCAAGCTCGACAATGCCTTCGCGATCCGATACGGACAGCAGAGCGCGCAATAAGGCGACCTCGGCACATGGAAGCGGAGCGTGGACGGCGGGCCTGGTGCATAAGTATACCGGGCTTCCAGCCATCCACCCTTGCGCCGTCAGCTCCTTGTCCGGCCCGGCTCAGTGGGTGGTCAGAAGCGCCACGATTCGGCGGAAATCGGTCGACAACGGCGGTTTCGTGTCTGCTTTGACCACCGGCTGGACATTCTGGCCACGAGACGGACCTTTGGCGGACCGAAACATGGATTCGTTGCGGATGTGGCCACGGGCTGAACGCGCCACGTGGAAACCCGCCTCTGCCGCTCAGGGCTCCGCGGCGAGGCCCTCCGCCGCCCGCGCCAGGTGCGGTTGCGCCTCGTCCTCGCGACCAAGGGCGAGCAGGCATTCGCCGATCTCCTGGTCGACGTAGGGATCCTCGAAGCCGACGGCCGCGTTGTCTCCAGCCAGCTGCAGCTGAGCGGCCAGCGCCTCCTCCACGCGTCCGGTGGCGCGCAGTGCTCGCGCGACGGCCCAGCGTGCAATGGCCGTCTCGCGCGGCTGGTCGCGTTTCCTCCGCTCGGCCAGGGCCAGCTCGAACAGGCGCAGGGCCTCCGGCGCGTCGCCGGCGTCCAGGCGCGTCCAGCCGAGGTTGTTGTAGAGGCTGCCCAGCCACTGGCGCGCTCGCGGATCCGCGGCGCCCTGGGCCACGGCGATGGCCCGCTCGTTCAGCGCGGCCTGCTCGTCAGGCGGAGCGATGATGGCCTGCATGTGCATCGCATCGACGGCAAGGTTCTCGAGGCCCTCGTCCTGGGCGACTGCCAGGGCTGCGTCGAAGTGCCGACGCGCGTCGTCCGGCGAGCCGCTGGAGTTCAGCACCCGCCCGCGCTCGAGGGAGATCCGCACGGTCAGCTCGGGGTCCTGGTCGGCCGCGCGTGCCAGCGCGTCCAGGATGGCGAACGCCTCATCAAAACGACCCTGCAGGCCGGCCGCGCGGGCCACCTGGGTCAGCAGGATGCGTTGCTCGCGGCCGTTCGGCTTGGCGGCCTCAGCCGCTTCCCGGAATCGGGCCTCGCTGCCCGCGGGGTCGTCCCAGTCCCAGAGCGCGTCGAGGCGTTCCTGCATCGGCGCA
>DATAOD010000073.1:0-18722 GCA_036265975.1 Candidatus Limnocylindria bacterium | reverse complement strand
GCGCCGTGCCTCAGCCAGGATCCCGGATTGCTGGATCTTCTTGTTGAAGCGACGCAGCGCGCTCTCGAACGTTTCGTTCTCGCCCACGCGGACCTCTGCCAAACGTCTCGCCTCCTCTCTGCCGCTGAATTGCGCCGTGGGGATGGACCGGTAGCCGATCCGGCGCACAAGCCCGCGGAGTCTATCAGCGCACGATGCGAGGGGTCAACGCGCCGTGTCAACCTGGCGGCCAGGCCATGGTGCGGCCGGCCAGCAGGTGGAAGTGCAGGTGGAACACGCTCTGGCCCGCGTCGGCGCCCACGTTGGTCACGATCCGGTAGCTGGATACGCCGGCGTCGGCCGCGACCTTGCGAAGCGCGCCGAAGAGGTCCGCGAGAAGCTCGCCATCCGCGTCCGTCAGCTCGGCGATTGATGCAATGTGACGCCGCGGAATGGCGAGCAGGTGCGTCGGCGCCTTGGGGCTGATGTCGCGGAACACGACGACCTGGTCATCGGCCAGGACGATCTCGGACGGGATCTCGCCCGCGGCGATCCTGCAGAAGAGGCAGTCGGGCTCGAAGTCGGCCACGGCAGGAGCCTAGGCGAAGTCGCCCGTGCGCGACAAGATGACGGCCGCGGCGGCTACCGCCACCGTTTCGCTGCGCAGGATGCGCGGCCCAAGGCTCGCCAGTGTCGCGCCCGCACGTTCGGCGGCAGCCAGCTCGTCCGGCGCGAAGCCTCCCTCCGGTCCGATGACCACGCTCGCAGGCGGCTCCAGGGCGGACAGCCGCTGTCCGTCGTGCCGCTCATACAGGAGGACCGATGAGGCCGACAGCGCTTCCGCCAGCGGGACGGCCTCATGGATTGCCGGCACGCGGCCTCGCTCCGACTGTTCGGCGGCCTCCCGTGCCACGTCCCGCAGCCGCTGCAGCTTCCGCGGGGACAGGTCACGGCGGACGCAGCGCTCAGTGACCATCAAGCGGAACTCGGCGACCCCGATCTCCGTCGCGTGCCGGATCACCGGCTCGAGGTGGTCGCCGCGCAGCAGCGCCTGCCACACGCTGAGCTGATGCCGCGGCTCTCCGCCGGCCGGGCGGCGGGACTCCACCACGCACTCGCCATGGCGCAGCCGGACGGTGGCCGCCTGGCCCTCGCCATCGAGGAGCACCAGGTGGTCGTCGTCCCGCAGGCGGAGGACGCGGGTCACGTGGTGCGAAATTGCCCGCGGCAGAGGAAACTGCTCGCCGGCCATGTCCCCGGGCGCCACGAAGAAGCGATGCAGCGTCATGCGCGGCGCATCCGGAGTGACAGCCACTCCCCATCGTCCAACCGCTCCTCCGTCGCAAAGCCGGTGGCCTCGAGCGCGGCAACGACTTCCGCACCGCGCTCGGCGATGATGCCGCTGACCAGCAGTGTGCCGTGCGGCGCGGTTGCTGACGCCAGCCGCGGTGCCAGGTCGACCAGGACCGCGGCCACCAGGTTCGCGAGGACCAGCGGGTAAGGGTCGTGGGTGCGGTCGTCCAGCGTCCCGACGGCAGCCGCGAGCGAATCTCTCACGCCGTTGCGTCCCGCGTTGTCGAGCGTCGCCTGCACCGCAATCGGATCCGTGTCGAGCGCATCCACGCGCTCGGCGCCCAGCGCCAGGGCGGCAATGCCCAGGATCCCCGAGCCGCTGCCCACGTCCAGGACACGCGACGGCATCGGCTCAACGGCCTGCAGGAGCTGCAGGCAGCCGCGGGTGGTGGGGTGCAGGCCGGTGCCGAATGCCATCCCGGGGTCGAGCCGCAGAACGACGTCACCAGCCACCGACTGGGCGTCCAGCCAGGATGGCACGATCAGCACACGGCCGATCCGCTGCGGCTGGTAGCCCTCCTTCCAGCCCTCGGTCCAGTCACGCTCATCCACGGGACGGACGCGCAGCTCGCTGAGCGGGCGCAGGCCGAACGCCTGGAGATGCCAGAGCGCTCGCTCGGTGGCCTCGATCGCGGCGGGCGCGGCCGCGTCGTCCGGCACGTGAGCGGTCAGCTCGTACGGCGCGGCGGGATCTTCTCGAACTGCCAGCTCATCGCCGGGGTCTCGCAGCAGGCGGGTCGGTCGGACGGCGGCGCCCTGACCAAGGCGGCCGAGGATCTCGCTGACTGCTTCGACCGCTTCCGCATCGGCCTCGACGCTGAGCTCCAGCCAGCGCACCGCCGCGCTCAGCTGAAGAGGTCGCGCAGACGTTCGAACAGGCCGGCGCCGTCCTTGGGCAGGACCGCCGGGCCGCTGACGTCGCCGAGCTGCTTCAACAGCTCGCGCTCGGCCTTCGAGGGCTTCTCCGGCACGACCACGGTCACGATGACGTGCAGGTCGCCGCGTCCGCTGCCGCGCAGGCGTGGCACGCCGCGGCCCTTGAGGCGCAGCTCGGTGCCGGACTGCGTCCCGGCCGGGACCTGCAGCTCCTCGGAGCCCTCCACCGTTGGCACCTGCAGGCTGGCGCCCAGGGCTGCCTGCGGGAAGGTGATGGGCAGCTCGTGATAGAGCTCGGTGCCACGGCGAACCAGCTCCGGATGGTCGCGGACGGTGATCACCACGTACAGGTCACCGGCCGGGCCCCCGCGCGGCCCGGACTCGCCCTGTCCTTCCAGCGCGATCCGCTGCCCGGAGTCAATGCCGGCCGGGATCGTCACCTCCAGCGTGCGGTCCTGGCGGACACGCCCGTCCCCGTGGCAGTTGTGGCAGGGCGTGGCCACTACCCGGCCCTCGCCATTGCAGCGAGGACAGGCCGTGATGTTCACCATCTGGCCCAGGATGGTCTGGCTCACTCGCCGCCGCTCCCCGGTGCCGTTGCATTCGGGGCAGGTCTCGGGCTCGGTGCCCGGCTCGCCGCCGGAGCCGCCGCACACGTCACAGGTCACCAGCGTGGGGAACGTGATCTCGCGCGTGACGCCGCTCATGGCCTCGGCGAAGTCGATGGCCAGGTCGTAGCGCAGATCGGCTCCGGCCACGACCCGTCGACGCTGCCGCGTGCCGGTGGGCGAGCCACCGAAGAACGCGTCGAAGATGTCGCCGAACGGTCCGAAGCCGCCGCCAAAGCCCTCGAAGCCGCCACCCGCAGCTCCGCCGACGCCCGCGTGGCCGAACATGTCGTACGCGGTCCGGCGCTGCCGGTCTCCGAGAACGCGGTAGGCCTCGTTCAGCTCCTTGAAGCGCTCCTCGGCCCCGTCGCTGGTGTCGACGTCGGGGTGGTGGCGCTGCGCCGCGCGGCGGAAGGCGCGCTTGATCTCCTCGTCGGAGGCATCGCGAGGCACACCAAGGATTTCGTAGTAGTCGCGCTTGATCGCCATCGGCCGGCGATTATACAAACTGGCACTCTAGTCTTCAGAGTGCCAGCAAATCGTGCTCAGCCCGGCGGGCGCTTATTCCTTCGCTCGCTCCGCGACGGAGCTGCGTGCCTCGTCCGTCGCTTCCACCGCGATGTGCGCCATCGCCTGGTTGCGGAATCCGTAGTACCCGAGCGCGGCGGTCGCGACGAAGAACACGACCACGCCCACCAGCGCTGCCGGGATCATGGCCATTCCCAGCTGGACGACCACGATGGCTCCCAGCGCCGCGGCGATCATGGCGTCCACGAAGCCAATGGTCGACGGGGTGGTCACGAAGCCATGGAACCAATCCGTCCGCTGCAGCTCTTCCTCGGTGGAGCCGTAGGTTCTGAAGATGTCCACGGGCTTCTCCGAGACACCGCTCATGAAGTACGGCCGGATGCTGGGCTCCATCTCGACGTACGCGCCACGCAGCCTGTTCATGCCGCGCACCCAGACGTAGTCCTCGTTGTTGATCTCCAGCAGGCGGACGTACGTCGCCAACCCGACGAAGAGGACGACCGGCAGCACCAGCAGGGCAAACGTGACGAATCCTTGCCCGAAGTCATCGGCCTGGGCGACCAATGCAAGTGCCACCACGGCGCCCGACAGCAGGGAGAGGAACATGCCGGCCCGCGCGAACGCCTCGTTCCAGGACATCGAGCGCGTGGCCAGCAGGCTCCAGTGCTCGGTGGCCAGCATCTGGACCCGCAGCGCACGACGTGCCGCGGTCTCCGCATCGGCGGCTGACGAGCCTGCGCTGGGAAGTGCTGACGCCGGAGGCAGACCCTCGGGCATCCGATCGGCGCTCATGGCGTGCATTGTAGGATCGGCCACCATGCCCGCCGCTACCCCTCGGCCCGAAATCGAGATCTCGGCCGATCATGCGCGCCGCTTCCTGGTGAGCCGCCACATGCTCGCCCCGCCGCGGGCGCTCGCGTCCGAGGCAACATCGGTCCTGCGCGTGATCGAGCGGCTGGGCCTGCTGCAGTTCGATCCGTTGGAGGTGCCGGGCGCCCGCAATCATGACCTGGTGCTCCACAACCGCATCCGTGACTACCGCCGCGGATGGGCGGAGGAGTGGCTGTACGGCGACGAGCGGCGACTGATCGAGGTCTACAACAAGAGCCTGAACATCCTGCCCATCGAACAGCTGCCGCACCACGCCATCAGCTGGGAGCATGCGGCAACCGAGTACCGCGACGGCATCCTTCGCGAGCAGTCCAAGGTGGCCGATGCGATCCTCGCCACCATCGAGCGTGACGGTTCGCTTTCCACCGCGGCGTTCAAGGATCACCAGCACGCCGTCGACTGGTGGTGGGCGCCGACGTCCGCCGCTCGCGCGGTGGCCGAGGCGCTGTTTGTGACCGGCCGGTTGGGCATCTCGCGGCGCGACGGCAACCGGCGCTACTACGACCTGATCGAGCGGCTGGTCCCGGCAGAGCTGCTGGCACGACGCGAGAGCGAGGAGGATGCGCATCGCCATCGGCTCCTGAGCCGATACCGCGCGGTCGGCCTGCTGGGCCTCCAGGCGCCAGCCGACGTCATCTACAGCACCGGCAAGGCCCCGGAGCGCGCCGCCTGGGCCGCGCAGCTGATCGAGGAAGGCCTCCTGGTGCCGGTGGCTGTGGAAGGCATGCGCGGCGCGCGGCTGATGCTGACCGACGAGAAGTCGATCCTTGACGCTACCCGCGACCCGACGTCCGTCCCGCCGGCGGTCACCTTCATGGCGCCGCTGGATCCGCTGATCTGGGATCGCCGCATGCTGCGCGATCTCTTTGGCTTCGACTACACGTGGGAGGTCTACGTCCCCGCCGCCAAGCGCCGCTACGGCTACTACGTGCTGCCGCTGCTCTTCGGAGACCGGCTGGTCGGCCGGATCGAGCCGCGGCTGGAGCGCAGGACGGGTACCTTGCGAATCCTGGGGATCGCCTTCGAGCCTTCCTTCGAGCCGATGGTCGAGCCGCACTTCGTGGCAGCCCTGGCCGAGGCGCTGCGCGCCTACACCGCCTTCATCGGAGCGAAGAAGATCGCCTGGCCGCGCACGCGCGTCGCGCGCCAGGTCGCAGCCGCCCTGCGGTCCGCCGCCTAGGTGAAGTCGACGATCAGCGGAGCGTGGTCCGAGGGAATGCCCGGGTAGGTCGACGGCTTCCGTGCATCGCGGTCGCGCTCGGCAGCCACCGCACGTGCGGCAAGCGGCGGCGAAACGTACACGTGGTCGATCCGCATGCCGAAGTTCTTGTGGAAGTTCCCGGCGCGATAATCCCACCACGTGAAGAAGCCGGTCTCCGGGTGGAACTGCCGCACCACGTCGACCATGCCCCAGTCCCGCAGCCTGGCGACGGCCGCTCGCTCGCGTGGCGAGACGTGGGTCGCACCGTGGGCCGCCCGGGCGTCCCACACGTCGTCATCGGTGGGCGCCACGTTGTAGTCACCACAGATGGCCAGCTGGGTGGTCGGATCGTTGTCATCCAGCCAGGCCGATAGCCTCGCCAGCCAGTCCAGCTTCTCGAGATAGAACTCCGAGTCGACGAAGCGGCCGTTCGGGACGTAGATGCTGGCGACCCGCACGCCGTCGCACGTGGCGGCCAGGAAGCGGCCGCCGTCATCGGTCCAGCCATCGGCGGTCGGGATGCCGGCAGTCACCTCGTCGATGCCGATACGCGAGGCAATCGCGACGCCGTTCCAGCGCCCCGGGCCATGGTGGACGAGCTCGTACCCCAGGGCGCGAAAGTCGAGCAGCGGTGCCTGCTCGTCGGACAGCTTCGTCTCCTGCATGCACAGGATGTCCGGCTGCTGCGCCTCGGTCCAGGCCAGGACGCGGTCCAGGCGTGCCTTCAGCGAGTTGACGTTCCAGGTCGCGAGCCGCATCGCCCGAGTCTAGACAGGCACCCTATCCTTCGTTTCCCGAGCCCCGTGCCAGCCGGTGTGAGCAGAAGGAGACGCTGTGTTTCGTGAGTTCCGGGACTTCCTCATGCGCGGCAACGTCGTCGACCTGGCGGTGGCCGTGGTCATCGGCGCCGCTTTCGGCGCGGTCATCACCTCGTTCACCGGCGACATCCTGACGCCCCTGCTAGGCCTGGTGGGCGTGGGGACTCTTTCGGATCTGGCCTTCAACGTCGGCGACGCGGTCGTTTCGTACGGCAAATTCCTGAACGCGCTGGTGAGCTTCATCCTCATCGCCGCGGCGATCTTCTTTTTCGTGGTGAAGCCGATGAACGCGCTGGCTGCCCGCCGCGCGTCTGCCGAACCGGCCGAGGAGCCCAGCACGAAGATGTGCCCCGAGTGCGCATCGGCCATCCCCGTCGCGGCCCGCCGCTGCCCGATGTGCACGAGCCAGCTCTCCGCCTAGCGGCTCGCCTCCAGCACCGCATCGAAGTCGGCTGGCGGTGGGGCCGCCACGCTCACGCCGTCCGCCAGCACGAGCTCGGCGGCATGCAGCATCAGGCGCGGTGCCCCACCTACCGGCCGCGGATTCCCGTACCTGGTGTCCCCGAGAATTGGGTGCCCGATGGAGTAGCAGTGCACGCGGATCTGATGCCGCCGCCCGGTGATCGGCTGCACCTCCAGGAGATCGGCATCCGCCAGCCGCTCGCGGAGCGCCCAGCGCGTGACCGCTTGCCGTCCCTTCGGATCGACACCGACGCGGCCTGAGCCGAACTCGCGCAGCGGTGCGCCAATCTCGCCGCTGCGCCCCTCGACGTGGCCCTGGACAATGGCCAGGTACCGCTTGGTGACCAGCCGCTCCTCAAATTGCCGCGAGAGCTCCCGGTGCGCCTCGGCCGTCTTCGCGAACACGATCACGCCGCTGGTCTCGCGGTCCAGCCGGTGGACGAGGAATGCCTGCGAGCCGATGTGACCGGCAACGGCCGCCTGCAGCGTGTCCGCCGCGTCCACTCCCCCACCTGGCGCCACGGCCTGCCCGGCCGGCTTCGCGACGGCGATGAGCCGCTCGTCCTCGAGCAGGACCTGCAGCTCACCGAAGGCCCTACGATTCAACGAAGGCTGCTCCCAGAATTGCGAAGGGCCGCCCGGATGGCCCCGAAGCCTGTTGCGAAGCCAGGCGAGGGGTCATGCGGGCGGCCCATCCCGTGTTCTGCGGGATCAGACTTCCTTGTACTCGCCCTCGATGGTCTCGCCCTCCTCCGAGGACTCCGCGGCGCCATCGGCCTCCGAAGCATCACCGCCCTCGGTGCCGTTGCCGGACGAGCCGTCGCCACCGCCACCGCTGGCCTCGTAGGCCTTGGTGCCGATGCGCTGCAGCGTCTCGGCCAGCTGCTGCTTGGTCGAGTCGATCACGCCGGCATCGGTCCCGTTCAGGGCGTCACGTACGGACTGGATCCGTCCGGTGACCTCGGCCTTCTCGTCGTCCGAGAGCTTGTCGTCCAGGTCCTTGAGCAGCCGCTCGGCCTGGAAGGTGAGGGCATCGGCCTCGTTGCGAGACTCGACCTCCGATCGCTTCTTGCGGTCCTCCTCGGCGTGCTCTGCCGCCTCGCGGACCATCTGGTCCACGTCCTCCTTGGCGAGCATGGAGGAGGCGGTGATCGTCACCTTCTGCTCCTTGTTGGTGGCCTTGTCCTTGGCCGCCACGTTCAGGATGCCGTTGGCGTCGATGTCGAAGGTGACCTCGATCTGCGGCACGCCACGGGGAGCCGGTGGAATGCCGTCCAGGCGGAACGTCGCCAGCTTCTTGTTGTCGGAGGCCATCTCCCGCTCGCCCTGCAGGACCACGATGTCCACGCTGGGCTGGTTGTCCGACGCGGTCGAGAAGATCTGGGTGTGGCTGGTGGGGATGGTGGTGTTGCGGTTGATCATCTTGGTTGCCACGCCGCCAAGGGTCTCGATGCCCAATGACAGCGGGGTGACGTCCAGGAGGAGGACGTCCTTGACCTCGCCGCCCAGCACGCCGGCCTGGATCGCGGCACCGACCGCCACCACCTCGTCGGGGTTGACGCCCTTGTGCGGCTCCTTGCCACCGAACTGGCCCTTGACCGCCTCGACGACCGATGGCATGCGGGTCATGCCGCCCACCAGGATCACCTCGTCGATCTCATTGGGCTTCAGGCCGGCATCCGCCAGTGCCTGCTTGACCGGACCGGCAGTGCGCTGGATCAGATCGGACACCAGGTCCTCCAGCTTGGCCCTTGAAAGGTTCATGACGAGGTGCTTGGGACCCGATGCGTCCGCGCTGATGAAGGGCAGGTTCACCTCGGTCTGGGTCGTGGAGGACAGCTCGATCTTGGCCTTCTCGGCGGCCTCCTTGAGGCGCTGCAGGGCAATCCGGTCCTTCGACAGGTCGATCCCCTGGTCCTTCTTGAACTCCTCGCTCAGCCAGTCGATGACGCGCTGATCGAAGTCGTCGCCGCCCAGGTGGGTGTCGCCGTTCGTCGAACGGACCTCGAAGACGCCCTCCGACAGCTCCAGGATGCTGATGTCGAACGTGCCGCCGCCCAGGTCGTAGACGGCGATCTTTTCTTCCTTCTGCTTGTCCAGGCCGTAGGCGAGGGCGGACGCGGTCGGCTCGTTGACGATCCGCTTCACGTCCAGGCCGGCGATCCGTCCGGCGTCCTTGGTCGCCTGGCGCTGGGTGTCGTCGAAGTAGGCCGGCACGGTGATGACCGCCTCGGTCACCTTCTCACCCAGGTACGCCTCCGCATCGCCCTTGAGCTTCTGCAGAATCATGGCGCTGATCTCGGGCGGGCTGAAGGTCTTGTCGTTGGCCAGCGTCACGACCACGCCATCGGACTTGGGATCCTTGGCCACCTGGTACGGCACCAGGTCCTTGCTGCGCTGCACCTCCGGGTCGTCCCAGCGGCGGCCCATGAAGCGCTTGATGCTGAAGATGGTGTTCTCCGGGTTGGTGATGGCCTGGCGCTTCGCCACCTGGCCGACCAGCCGCTCGCCGGACTTGGCGAACGCGACGACCGATGGCGTGATCCGGCCGCCCTCCGCGTTGGTGATGACCTGGGGCTCGCCGCCTTCCATGACGGCAACCACGGAATTGGTTGTGCCCAGGTCGATGCCGATGATCTTTGCCATTGGTCAGTGCTCCTTCGGGTTGTTCGCGACTCGCACGAGCGCCGGTCGCAGGACACGGCCATGAAGCCGATACCCGCGCTGCAGCTCGTCGATGACTTGGTTGTCGGGGTAGTCGCCCGTCTCCTCGTGAACGACGGCCTCGTGGACGTTCGGATCGAATGGGAGGCCAGCTGCCTCGATGGGCGTCACGCCCTCCGTCTCAAGCACGCCGCGCAGCTTGCGCTCGACGAGCCGAACGCCCTCGACCCACGCGTCGTCGGTGTCCGGCGGCACGTTCTCCAGGGCGCGATCGAAGTCGTCAAGGACGCTGAGCAGCTTCCCGATCAGGACAGCGTTCGAGAACCGAATGACGGTCTCCCGCTCCTCGTCGACGCGGCGCTTGTAGTTGCTGAAGTCGGCCGATGCCCGCTGCCAGGAGCGCAGGTTCTCGTCCGAGGCGCTGCGGGCCTCCTCCAGCGCCCGCTCGAGCTTGTCGAGCTCCTTCATCAGGTCGGCGCGGGACGGGCCCTTGCCGCGGCGCTCCTCGTGCGCCTCGGCCGCAGCCGCCTCGCGGGCGTCGCCGTTGGTTCGCGATTCAGTCATGAGTCTCGCCATAATGGGTTTCGGTGATGAGCTCGTTCATGAGCGTTGCCAGGTAGCGCACGGTCGGGATAGCGCGCGGGTACGACATGCGGGTCGGCCCCAGCACACCCAGCACGCCGAGTGCCGTGTCGGGCTCCCCGTAGGGGGCGAATACCAGGCTGACCTCGTGCATGGCGTCGATGCTGTTCTCATGGCCGATGATGACGTGCACGCCCTGTCCGCGGCTCAGCACCGGCAGAAGCTGTTCCAGGAAGTCGGACCGGCGCAGCACCTCGAGCACGCTGCGCAGCTTCGCGCTCTGCGCGAACTCCGGCTGCTGCAGCACGTTGCTGATGCCGTCAGTGAAGACCTCCTCGATGCCGACCCCATCGGCCTCCTCCAGCATCTGGGCGACGACCTCGGCAACGTGCCCCGCCACCGGGCCGAGCCGAGCGATCTTGCGGCGGACCTGCGGCGCGACCAGGCCCGGCAGCTCGGCATTGAGCGTTGCCGCCACCACGTCCAGGTCCTCCTGCGCCAGCGCGTTCTCCGCCGCAAGGCGGTCGATGGTCGTCCGATCCAGGCGCCGCTGGTTGACGTTGCCGTCGCCCAGCACGAGCACGCAGAGCCGGTTGCGATCGGCCAGCTCCACGAGCTGGACGTGGCTGAACTTCGCGCGGCGCGAGCGCGCGGGCGTGACCACCGACGCGGAGCTGGTGCTGGCCGCGAGGATGGACGCGGCCAGACGCAGCCACTCGTTGCTGGTCAGCTGCACCTGGGCGAACTGGTGGCGGATCATCAGCTGGTCGACCCGGTCCAGCGCGGCCTCGCGCATGAGCGATTCGACGTACAGCCGATAGCCCAGGTCGGACGGCACCCGGCCGGCGCTGGTGTGGGGATGGGTCAGCAGGCCCAGCGCCTCCAGCTCCGCCATGGCACTGCGCACGGTGGCCGAGCTGACGTCCAGCCGATGGCGGTCGACCAGGCTCTTGGAGCCCACGGGCACGGCCGTCAGGACATAGTCCTCGACCACGGCGCTCAGCACCGACTGCTGCCGCTCGGTCAGCCGGATGCGGCCCGCAGATGCCTCCTGTGCGCTTTGGTTGCCTTCGTCGGCCATCGTTCCTCCGCCAGTGGGCGTGGTGACTTCTCCCCTGTTAGCACTCTATGGCCGAGAGTGCTAATGCGACGCGGGCATGGTACCAATCCAGTCCGCCAAGTGTCAACGAACGTGCCCACTGCGGAGCCGATCAAGCACGGCACGGCCGCGCGGCGACAGGCGGTAGCCGATCGGCAGGCTCTCGGTCAGGCCAAGCTGCTTGAGCTTGCGCACATCCACCTTGAACGACAGTCGCTCCCGATCGACCATCTCCGCAAGATCGCCCGCTCGCCGTTCCGGATGCACTTCGATGAGCTCCAGCACCCGCTGCGTCCATGCGCCGTGGCTGCTGGCCCTGTCCAGGCGCTGGAGCCGGCTGCAGAGTCGATCCAGCTCCGGCTCATCGGGCACATCCTCGCGCAGCGCCACGCGTGGATCCGGACCGAGCACCCGTAGCGTGACCCTGTAGATATCGCCGCTCGCGCGTCGGTCCAGGAAGCCCAGCAGCTCCTCGGCCGAGTCGAACCCGGCGCGACCGGCTTCGTCATCGGTGACCTGCTCACGCGCAACGATGTCCACCTGCTCGAAGCCAACGACGCCAATGGCGGTCAGCTGGCTGCCGCCGGCTTTCACCATCGGCCGGTCCCAGCGGCGAAACGCGCGGTCAATCGTCCCCGAGGCGATGCCCTCCAGCATCCGTGGCGGGAATCGCATCAGGCGGCGCCAGCGGCAGCAGGCTCCGGCAGAAAGGCAAGCAGCGCCTCGGATGCCAGCAGCCGGCCATCGGCGGTGAGGCGCATCCGCTCCGCGTCGAGCTCCAGCAGGCCCTGGGCGACCGCCTCGCGCACGCCATCCGGGTAGCGATCCGCAGGGTCACTGCCGAACTGGGCGGCGAATGCCGCCCGCGAAAGGCCATCGACCCGGCGCAGGCCTAGCGCGATCGCCTCGAACGCACGGGTCGTTTCGTCCAGAACCTCGGAGCCGGCACGCGGCAGGCGACCGGCCTCGACATCGGCCAGGTAGGCGTCCAGGTCACGCTGGTTCCAGCTGCGAAGGTCCACGCCGTCGTACGAGTGCGCGCCCGCGCCGATGCCGCTGTAGGCCCGGCGGTCCCAGTACGCGGAGTTGTGCCGCGACTCGAAGCCGGGACGCGCCCAGGAGGAGAGCTCGTAGTGGCGGTAGCCGGCGCGTTCCAGCAGCTCCTCCGCCAGCCGGTACTGGTCCGATGCCGTTGCGTCATCCTGCCGGGCGGCGAGCCGCCGGCGCCAGCGGATGGCGCCGGGACGGGGCGCAGCGGCCCACTCGTCCGGCGCGAGCACCAGCTGCAGCGCGTACAGCGAGACGTGGTCCGGATCGAGCGCAACCGCGCGCTGCAGGCCGTCGCGCCAGTCGGCGAGCGTCTGCCCGGGGATGCCGTAGATCAGGTCGATGCTCACGTTGGCGAAGCCCGCCTCGCGCGCTGCCGCGAACGCAGCGGTCGCCTCGGCCGCGCTGTGGCCGCGCGCCAGCGCCTGAAGGTCGGCGTCGCGCAGCGACTGGAGGCCCAGCGAGATGCGTGTGACACCGGCGGCACGCAGACCTGCCCAGTCCGGGGCTTCGCGGGAGCTGGGATTCGCTTCCAGCGTGACCTCCTGCGGGGTCGCGCGCCAGCGCGCCTCCGCCGCGGAGAGGAGTCCGGCCACGGCATCGGGCTGGAGAAGCGAAGGCGTGCCGCCACCGAAATAGACCGTTTGAAGATCTCCGGCGACCGGGCGCAACGCCAGCTCTGCGTGGAGGGCCTCGACGTAGCGGGGGATGTCGGCGGACCGCCCGCCGACGGTCACGAAGTCGCAGTAGGCGCAGACCAGGCGACAGAACGGGAAGTGGGCGTAGAGGTGGTGGCTCAGATCGGACGCTGCCGCAGCCTCCCGCCGGCGAAGGCGAACAGCGACGCGATCACCAGGAAGTGGGCCACCATCGCCGGTACCACCGAGTTGGCGGTGATCGTGACCCAGCCGCATGCGTAGCCCAGCAGCACGGATCCGATCAGGAAATACCACTGCCGGTCGCGCCACAGCTGGCGCTGGGCCAGCCCGTACAGCAGCGCCTGCAGCACGACCGCCGCGGTCACGCCGCCCGGGATGCCGGCGAAGATCAGCAGCCCCAGCACGATGGAACGGAACTGCAGCTCATCGGCGACGGAGCTGAACGCCGCGCCCAGCAGGCGCGAGGGCAGCAGGCTCGTCGGCAGCGGGGTGATGCCGCCGTACCAGCGGAAGGCGAAGGCGATCGCGTTCAGGATGCCGACCGCGGCGAAGCCCAGCATCAGCGGCAGCATCACGCCCGGCTCGGCGGGGGTCAGGAAGAGGTGCCCGCGGCCGTTGGGCAGGATGAAGACGATCCCGATCGCGAACAGGATGACCAGGCCGTAGTAGCTGGCAGGCCCCAGCCACGGGTAGCGGTAGCGGAAGTAGTCGGAGCGCATGATCCGCTCCGAGTCGAAGCGCAGCAGGACCAGGAAGATGGTCAGTCCCAGGGCGATGGAGAGGCGCAGGGATTCCTCGAAGCTCACCTACCCCGCCTCGTTCATGCGCAGCACTGCCAGGAAGGCTTCCTGCGGGATCTCCACGGAACCGATCCGCTTCATGCGCTGCTTGCCCTCCTTCTGCTTCTCGAGGAGCTTGCGCTTGCGAGTGATGTCACCGCCGTAGCACTTGGCCAGCACGTTCTTGCGCATGGCCCGGATCGTCTCGCGGCTGATGATATGCGAGCCGATTGCCGCCTGGACCGGCACTTCGAACATCTGGCGCGGGATCAGCTCCTTCAGTTTCTCGACCAGTGTCCTCCCCTGCCGCTGGGCATTGGACCGATGGAGGATGAGCGATAGCGCATCGACGGGCTCGCCGTTCACCAGGATGTCCAGCTTGACCAGGTCGCCTTCCCGGTAGCCGATGTACTGGTAGTCCAGGCTTGCATATCCGGAGCTGCGGCTCTTCAGCAGGTCGTAGAAGTCGATGATCAGCTCGGCCAGCGGCAGCTCGAAATGCATGTTCACCCGCCGCGGGTCCAGGTACTCCATCTGGCCGAAGACGCCGCGACGGTTGGTGGCCAGCTCCATGATCGGGCCGATGTAGTCGGTGGGCGTGATGACCTGCGCCGCCACCCATGGCTCGCTGATCGCCTCGATCTCGCCGGGGTCCGGCATCATGGCCGGGTTGTCGACCACGGCCTCGTCTGCCCGATGCATCCGCTTGACGCGGTACTCGACGCTCGGCGCCGACGCCAGGATGTCCATGTCGAACTCGCGCTCCAGGCGCTCCTGCACGATTTCCATGTGCAGCAGGCCCAGGAAGCCGCAGCGAAAGCCGAAGCCAAGCGCCACGGAGGACTCCGGCTCGTAGACGAAGCTCGCGTCGTTGAGGTGCAGCTTGTCGAGCGCGTCGCGCAGCAGCGGGTAGTCGTCGCCGCGCAGCGGGTAGATGCCGGCGAACACCAGTGGCAGCGCTTCCTTGTACCCGGGGAGTGGCCGGGGAGCCGGCTTGTCCGCATCGGTCAGGGTGTCGCCAACGCGTGCCTCGGCAATGCTCTTCAGACCAGAGGCCACGTAGCCCACCTCGCCGGCGGTCAGGGAGCGGGTCGGCACCGGCTGCGGCCGGAAATAGCCGAGCTCCAGGATCTCGGTTTCGGCTTGCGTGGCCATGAATCGGATGCGCTCGTGGTCGTGCAGCGTGCCGTTGGCCAGCCGCACGTAGGCGACCACGCCCTTGTACTGGTCGTAGTGGCTGTCGAATACGAGCGCCTGCAGCGGCCCGGCGGCATCTCCCCGTGGTGGCGGAATGCGCTGGACGATCGCCTCCAGCACATCCGGCACGCCGGTCCCCTCCTTGGCCGATGCCAGGATGACCTCTTCGCGAGGAATGGCCAGCGTGTCCTCCAGCTCCGCCATCACCGTCTCCGGGTCCGCGCTGGCCAGGTCGATCTTGTTGAGGACCGGGATGATCACCAGGTTCTGCGCGATGGCCAGGTGCACGTTGGCCAGCGTCTGCGCCTCGATCCCCTGGCTGGCGTCCACGACCAGGATGGCACCCTCGCAGGCCTGCAGGGACCGGCTCACCTCGTAGCTGAAGTCCACGTGCCCCGGCGTGTCGATCAGGTTGAGCGCGTACGCCTGGCCGTCCTGGGCGTCGTACTGCAGCCGCACGGCGCGCGCCTTGATGGTGATTCCCTTCTCGCGCTCCAGGTCCATGGAGTCCAGCACCTGGCTGGTCATCTGGCGCTTGTCGATGGTGTGCGTCAGCTCCAGCAGCCGATCCGCCAGCGTCGACTTTCCATGATCGATGTGCGCGACGATGCTGAAGTTGCGGATGCGGTCCTGGGGAATCACCGGCCGGAGTCTACCGGGATGCGCTAGGAACGCTTGGGCCCGTACTCCGTGACGCCGTTGACCGTGCGGTAGTGGCTGACCCAGGTGTCCTGGTGAATGATGTTGCCGTCAGCATTGCGGACCCATCGGGTCACGACCGCGTCGAAGCCGTTGTGCGGGTATTCGGTGATCTTCGACGTGCCGGCCGGCAGGCTGGGATTGAAGGATTTGGTCCAGACGGCGGTGCCGTAGTTGCTGGTGGTGGGCTTCGACAGCGTCACCGTGCGACCGTCGGGCACGCCCCAGATGTCGAACCGCACGAAGCCTGAGCCCCAGGACGAGCGGATCACGATCGGATTGGCGGTGTCGTTGCGGAACGTCATGTCCGTCTCGTAGCTATCGGTCTTCAGGACGGTCGCGTCCAGGCCCACCGGGTAGCGCTCGATGTAGTAGGAGTGATTGGTCCGCTGGCCGATCTCCAGGCCGGCGCGCATGGCCGCGTTGAAGAGGGTGGTGGAGGTGGAGCAGATGCCTCCGCCCAGGGCGCCGTCCTCTACCGATCGGCCGCCGATGATGGCGCCTCCGTAGCCGTAGCCGTGCTCCAGGGTGACCGGGCCGATGCCCTGCCAGAACTCGAACCACTCACCAGGCGCAATCACGCGGCCATCGATGTCGCGCGCGGGGATTGTGATGTTAGCGCCCCAGAAGTTCCCTTCGGCCGGCACGAAATAGGTCGTCCAGGTGCCGAGCATGCGCATCTCGGGAGCGACCTTGCGGGCGTCGGCATTGGTGACGGCGGGCTGCACGACGCCGATCGCCAGCGTCGCGGTGGGCGCCGACGCTCCGCCGGCGCGCCGCTCGAGCGCGGCAACCACCCTGGCGATGCTGACGTCCCGCTTGAGCTTCCGACCTTCCTGGCCGGGGTAGAACCCGACCGCGCCGTTGGCTCCCCACGCGAAGGAGGCATTGCGTGGAGAGCTGACCACGCCACGAGCAATGGGCTTGAGCAGATCCCAGATGGCCTGCTGATCGATGGTCATGCCCCAGCCGTCATCGGTCGGGCCGAACCGGACGAGATCCGCCAGGGTCTCTCGGTCCAGCGTCTGCCTGTGTGGGGTGCCCTTGAGCTTCAGCGGCTTGGCTGCCACCGCCGAAGCTGCATCGGCCGCTTCCGCCGCCTGTGCGGTGGCGACGTCGGGGTCGGAACGGGTGACAAGCACGTTCAGGATGGGATGGGCGTCCGGGGCCGCGAGCGCCTGCTCCAGCGACGTGCGCAGCGCATCGGCCTCGACGGTCAGGCCCGTGATGGCCGGCACGGCCACGAAGGCGGTCGGACCGGCATGACGCACGCTTGCATCCCGCGGATCGCGATCGAAGCCTTGCGAGACATCGGCCACCAGCTTGTCGATGGCGTCCTGGTCGAGCTGGATGGCAGGCTGGCCGGCGCTGGTCGGCCCGGTCAGCGCGCGGAGCCGATCCAGGCCGTCCTGCAGCGGGTTGCCGGAGCGGGCGATGCCGAAGGCGGCGTCGAGCGTCGCGTCGACGTCGTAATGCCGGCTGAGGTTGGCCAGCGGCACGAGCTCGAACCTGCCATCGATGTCCAGGCTGAGCGTGCCGTCCGACAGTGCCGGCAGCTGCGCTTCAAGCCGCGCTGCCGCCGCCGCTCGATCGAGGCCGCCGATATCCACGCCACCCACCGAAACGCCAGGCATGACCCGGTTCGCGTGGCTGATGGCGACGCCCATCGACGCGCCGGCCAGCAGGGCTAGCCCGACCAGCAGCGTGGCGAGGAATCCCAGCCCAAAACCGCGGCGCGTGCGAACGGCCGCGGGAAGGAATCGAAGGCGAGTGGTGGCAGCCGGAGTGGTCATCTGGCTCACAGCCCAGGGCTGGTGCGCTGGTGCTCGATCAGTCCCATTCCCTCCTTGCGCCGTCACCTTGGCGGCACCGCACGCCGCACTCGGGACGGTCGTGCAGGCGGATTCTGCGGCCTCGGCTCCGATCTGTCGAGCGGACCATCGGCGTTTGGCCGCTGGGAGGCTGAATGCTATACTCCGCCACCGAGCAGCCGCGTTCGCCGGCGCTCATTTTTCTGCTTATTCCGCATTTCGCTCGAGGTTACTTCGTGGCAAGAAAGGCTCGCACCTGGAAGGGCGCGCGCACTCCGCAGGCTCTCAAGCGCGTCCGCCAGGCGCTTCGCCGGCGCACCGTCAACCGGCGCGCGCGCAGCGAGGCCAAGACGCTCGTCCAGCGTGCCAGCGCCATCGCACTGGGCCGCGTCGAAGGGGACGGCCCCGAGGCGATCACGACCGCGATCAGCGCCCTGGACCGCGCAGCCGAGAAGGGCATCATCCATCGCAACAACGCCGCGCGACGCAAGAGCCGACTGATGGCCAAGGCCAACGCCGCGCACCTGCTGGATGGCGCGGTCGCCGAGACCGGACCGAAGAAGAAGTCCACCGCCACCAAGACTGCGCAGCGCAAGAAGGTGGCTGCCGCCAAGGCGTCGAAGGCCGCCGCGGCAAAGGCCGCGGACCGGCCGCGCACCGCCGCCGGCAAGGCGAAGGTGGCGGTCACCCGCGCCAGCCGCGAGTCCGCAGCCGCGCGACGCCGCCGCCAGTCGACAAGCGAGGACGAGAGCTCGGCCGAGAGCTGATTCGCACTCTCGTTCACCGCGTCTCGTTCGAATGCCGGGCGGGCGACCAGAAGACCAGCACCTCGAGGTCCTCGCCGATCTCCGTGAAGCGGTGCTCCACGCCCGCGGCCACGAATGCGACTGAGCCGGGCTCCACCGGATTCGGCTCGCCCGCGATCAGCAGGACGGCGCGCCCGGCGACCAGGTAGTACACCTCGTCCTCGTTGTGCGGCTGCTGGTCATCGACGGAGCCGGCGGGCCAGCGCACCACCGTCAAGCTCAGCGAGCCGGATGGCGAGCGGAAGAACTCCCCGAAGTCATGGCCGTGCGGCGCCAGGCGCGCCAGGGCATCGGCAAATTGGAAGAGGTCAGGCATTGGCAGTGCGGTTCGCCGCAAAGGCACGCCGCCCCGCGAACTCGCCGGCGTCCGCCAGCTCCTCCTCGATCCGCAGCAGGCGGTTGTACTTCGCGATCCGCTCGCCACGGCTCATGCTGCCCGTCTTGATCTGGCCGGTGTTCAGGGCCACCGCCAGGTCGGCGATGGTGGTGTCCTCCGTCTCCCCTGAGCGATGGCTGATCACCGCCGTCCAGCCGGCGTGCTGTGCCATCTCCACCGCCTCGATCGTCTCGGTCAGCGTCCCGATCTGGTTGAGCTTGACCAGGATGCTGTTCGCGGCTCGCTCCTCGATCCCCCGCGCCAGGCGTTCCGTATTCGTGACCAGC
>DATAOD010000072.1:0-2411 GCA_036265975.1 Candidatus Limnocylindria bacterium | reverse complement strand
GCCTGAGCCGCCTGGTCGGCGGCCAGCAGCGCCCAGATCCTGGGCCAGGTTCCATCGGCCTGCCAGCGGCGCAGCCGGCCATAGCAGGTCTGCCAGGGCCCGAATCGTGTGGGGACATCGCGCCATGGCCGGCTGGTGTGCAGCTTCCAGATGATCCCGCCGAGGACCTGGCGGTGGTCCCGCCACGGCTTGCCACGCCGGCTATTGACGGGCAGCAGGGGTTGGACGCGGCCGAAGGCCTGGTCGGTGAGCTCGAACATCGCGTCTGCTCCTGAGCTGGTCGACTCCAGGAGCGCGACGCTATCGGCCAGCACGACCCTCAGCAGCAAAGTGCGGCTGGAGTACCAGTGAGGCTTCGCCTCAGACCGCCCAGAAGGGGTGGTTGAGCTGGTGGTTCCGCTGCGGCTGGCGCACCATCACTTCCTTGTCGGTGGATGTGGGAGGCGGTCATGGGCGCGCAGGTGGTGACGGTCGACGACATCCTGGACGGGCATGTGGCGCTGGACATCCAGTGCCTAGACCGCATCTACCTCAACGCCTACATTCCGAGGCTGCAGACCAGCGCCCAGGTCGTGGCGTTCCTGTCTAGGCACCTGGGCTACCCGTTTCCATCGCCGGCACTGTTCAACCAGATCGGGCAGCGCTTCCGCCGGGCGGTCGCCTGCTACGCCGAGGCCAACGACATCGCGTGGGTGCAGTTCGGCAAGGACGACGACAAGCTCGCGGTGATGCGAGCCCACCTTGACCGCCAGGCCGCCACCGGGAAGTCCGGGGTGGCTGCGATCGGCGTGGCGCAGGAGTTCCAGCGGGTCTGGGCCGCCACCGAGGGCAAGACTGCCACTGGCACGCCACGGTGGTCGTTCTACAAGGCCGACCGCCGGGTCACCTGCTACTACTTCTATGTGTGGGACGCCGCCTTCGGCCCCGCCTTCGTCAAGGTGTGCGCCTGGTTCCCGTATCCGGGCAAGATCTGGCTCAACGGCCACGAGTGGGCCAAACGCCAAGCCACCAAGGCTGGCATCGGCTTCACCGAGCTCTCCAACGGGTTCGCCGCCTGCGAGGATCCACAGGCGCTGCAGGTCATCTGCGACCGGCTCGGCCCGGGCACCATCAACGTCTTCGTCCAACGCTGGCTGGCTCGGCTGCCCCTACCGCTCACCGACACCGACCGTGACGCTGGCTACTGGTGGGAGACCTCCATGCGCCAGGTCGAGGTCGCCCGCACCATCGTCTTCGACGCGCCCCGCCACGCCCGCGGGTTCTTCGAGGCGCTGATCGCCGACAACCTCGACCTCGGCCGCCCCCACAACGTGGAGATCATCTTCGGCCGGCGGGTCCGCCGCGACACCATCGGCACCTTCCGCACCGCCATCGACCGCCGCGACAACGGCGGCGTGCTCGTCAACGTGTTCTACCGCCACTCCCGCATCAAGCAATACCTCAAAGACGGCCGCGCCATGCGCATCGAAACCGTCGTCAATGCCCCCCGCGACCTGGGCTGCCACGCCCGGCTTCCCAACCTCGACGACCTGCAGGCCAAGGCCCGTGCCTGCAACCGGCGGATCCTGCAAGCTGAACGTGTCGGTCAGGGCTGTGTCCTCGCGAGTCCAGCCTTTGCGCGGATCGCGCACCCCACCGTTGACCCGGCGGGGCGGAGGACCCCGGCCTTGCGGTTCGGCGATCCTCGGGTCATGGCCCTGACCGGCGCCCTGTGCCAGACGCTGCTCGCCGCGACCGGCTTCACCAACAAGAGCCTGCGTGCCTTGATCGCCGGGCTGCTCGGCAGCGACTACCGCCCCGGCCAGATGACCTACGACCTCAGGCGGCTGCGCCTGGCCGGGCTCATCCGGCGACTGCCCCGCAGCAACCGGTACACCCTCACCGCCGACGGCATCCGCATCGCCGTCTTCTACACCAAGATCTACAACCGGCTGCTGGTCCCGCTCACCGCCGCCGACCAGCCCCAAGCACCCCCCGAACTGCGAGCTGCCCTTACCACCATCACCCGCCACGTCGACGACTACGCCACCCGCGCCCGCCTTCCCCAGGCCGCGTGAAACTTGACACAAACGTCCAGAAGCCGGCGACCAAAGATCGCTAGACGGTGTTTCGCTCCTTTCGACTGTTCGAGTCTGTGGTCGGATGACCAGAGCACCCAGCGATGCAAGTAGTGTTGTGTGGTGGATGGGCGTGCGGTCGACGGGGCGGTTCGGGAGATCGTTCGTCCGCGTCTGAAGAACGCGGGCTTTACCAAGTTCACCGGCCGGAAGGCGTGGCGCTTCCAGCCAGCCACCATCGAACTGGTTACGTTCCGCTCCTTCACCAGCTACATCGCGGCCGGTGTGGGGTGCACGACCTTTTCGTTCGCGGTGACTGCTGGGGTTTGGTATCGCTGCCTGGACGTGGACCTG
>DATAOD010000071.1:0-2095 GCA_036265975.1 Candidatus Limnocylindria bacterium | reverse complement strand
TAGGCGCCGGGGTTGTGCGCGGCCGGCTCGCGGCGCAGGTCAACGGCCGCCTCACCGCGATACGACGTTACCCGGCTCTTCGTAGCTGAGCGTGGTGCGCTGCTGTAGGACTCGATCTTCGGCCTGAGCCCGTAGATGGGCCTGGGGCCTCATGATCCGTGGTGTTCAGGACACGGAGATGAGAGGCCCCAGGTGGAACGAGAGCGTAGTGCCGCTGCGGCGGCGATGTTGGGCATGCCCGGGTTCGTGGTGCTCGCGGTGTCGGACTACGACGGCGAGGTCGAGCAGGCGATCGAGACCACCGCTGATCGGGTCGGCTGCCCGGACTGTGGTGCGGTCGCGCAGCTGCATGGCCGTCGCCCGTGCTGGGTGCGGGACCTGCCTGCCGGCGGGCGGCCGGTGACGCTGGTGTGGATCAAGCGGGTCTGGCGCTGCCTGCACCTGGAGTGTCCGCGGCGGACGTGGACCGAGACCTCGCCGTGGATCACCTCGCGGGCGTCGTTGACCGAGCGGGCCCGCGCGGAGATCTGCCGTCGGGTCGGCGAGGACGGTCACTGTGTCGCCGCGGTGGCACGCGAGTTCGGGATTGGCTGGCACACCGCCATGGGCGCGGTGCGCGACCACGGCCGGCCGCGGGTCGACGATCCGGCTCGGCTGGCCGGGGTGAGCGCGCTCGGGGTCGATGAGACCGCGTTTCAGGCCGCGTCGGCGACTCGTTCGACCAGCTTCGTGACCGGCATCGTGGATCTGTCCCGCACCCATACCCGGGCGCGGTTGCTCGACGTGGTCGCCGACCGCAGCGCATCCGGTCTGGTCAGCTGGCTCAACGCGCGCGAGCAGGGGTGGCGGTCTGGGATTGTGGTGGCCGCGCTGGATCCCTACCGCGGCTACGCCTCGGCGTTGCGCACCAGCCTGCCCGACGCGGTCCGGGTGCTGGACGCCTTCCACGTCGTGCGCCTGGGGTTCGCCGCCGTCGACGACGTCCGCCGACGCATCCAGCAGGAACAACTCGGCCACCGCGGCCGCACCGGTGACCCGCTGTTCGGGATCCGCCGACTGCTGCGCCGTCGCCATGACCACCATTCGCCGCGATCCTGGGCCCGGCTGCTGGCCGGGCTGGACGCCGGTGACACCCGCGACGAGCAGCTCGCCCGGACCTGGGTTGCCGCCCAGGACCTGCGACTGATCTTCGCGTGTCCGGACCGGGCCCGCGCCGCCGACACGCTCTACCGCTGGCTGGCCTACTGCGCCCACGCCGACATCCCCGAGTTGACCCGCCTCGCCCGCACGATCGACTCCTGGCGGCCCGAGCTGCTGGCCTACTTCGACACCGGCGGTGTCTCCAACGGCCCGACCGAGGCCATCAACTTGCTGATCAAGAAGATCAAACGTGTCGGGCACGGCTTCCGCAATTTCGATAACTACCGGCTCCGCCTGCTGCTGCACTGCGGCGTCGAATGGAACACTCTCCGCGCCACACCGATCAGAGGCCGGCTACCACGCTTGGCTGCGTAGAGCCCCCAAAACTGCGAAACACGAGGGGTGTCTTCGATGATCAATACACCAGCGAGAACTGGGTGGCGCAGAGTGTCCGCATTGCAGGGGTGATGGCGGGTTCGATTCTGGCGTTGGTGGCGTGTTCTGCGCGGCTGCGGCGTGAGCGGCGCATGCGACAGCTGACGCGCGAGTCCGCTGAGGCGCAGGCTCACGCGCACGTCGCGGACGGTATGGCACGTCTGGCGGAGGTGTTGCAGCGCAGCCTGCTGACTGAGCCGCCCGAGCTGGATGAGTTGGACATCGCAGTGCGGTACCTCCCGGCCGCCGAGCACGTCAAGATCGGTGGAGATTGGTACGACGTGTTCGAGGCGCCCGATGGGCGCATCATGCTGGCGATCGGGGATGTCGCGGGTCATGATCGGTCGGCGGCGGCGACGATGGCGGCGGTGCGGCACATGCTGCGGGGAATCAGCCAGGTCATCGCTGGTTCTCCAGCGGATGTGCTGACCGCCCTGGACGAGGCAGTGGGTAGGTTGAACCCCTCGATCCTGGCCTCCGTGCTGTTGGCTGAAGTCAGGCGCGGGCCGCAGATCGACGA
>DATAOD010000070.1:0-11938 GCA_036265975.1 Candidatus Limnocylindria bacterium | reverse complement strand
AGCTCGACGTGCGACCAGTTCGGCGTGCAGACGTGCACGACGTCGATAGTGGTGTCGTCGAATATCTCGTCCAGGTTGGTGGTGCCTCGGACGCCCAGCCCCGCGGCCTTCGCGGCGGTTCGCTCCCTGTTCGAGCCGGCGACGACCACTACCTCGCCGATGCCCCCGCGCCGCACGGCGTCGACGTGGAACGGCCCGACGAAGCCGGTCCCGATTACCGCCGCGCGGAGGAGCTCCGATCCCATGGGGATAGCATCATGGACCGGTCGTAGAACAATGAGTTCTCAGGATCAGCCAAAACGGGTCGGCCACGGATAGAACTCTCAGACCTGATTTCGGCGGATTCCAGCCAGAATGCTTCATCCTGAGCACTCCAGGTTCTATCGCGGGGGCGCTAGCAGCCTGGGAGCCGATTCCTGCCAATTCCTGTCAGGTATCGGCGACATGCTTGAGCCCATGCATGAGGAGGAACCCCACGTGGCAACGCACTATGCGCCGGTGGCCGGATCATTGATGGGCGACGCGATGGCACATCACCTCTGGGCCACCGATCGGTTGATCGACGCCTGTTCGCAGCTCTCCGACGAACAGCTGCAGCAGCCCGCCGCCGGCATCTACGGCTCAGTCCTGAAGACCTTCCGCCACATGGTCGAGACGGACCGCTGGTACCTGGGATTCTTCCCCGGCGATCCCGGAAAGCTGCCCACGATTCCGGAGGAGAACGACATGACGCTGGACCAGATGCGGAAGGAGATGGCACGCAACGCGGAGGCGTGGACCCAGATCCTGGGCGAGCAGCCCGACCCCGACGCGGATCTGCCCGAGCTCACCCCGGAGTGGGAGTTCCACGTCCCGGTCGGCTTTCGCCTGGCGCAGGCGGTCCACCACGGGACCGATCACCGCAGCCAGATCTGCACCGCGCTCACTGCCCTCGGCGTGGAGCCCCCGCAGATCGACGTGTGGGCATTCGGCGAGGCCACCGGTCGCAGCCGGGCCGTGATGCTCAAGCAGGCCTGAGCAAAGCTGATGGGCAGGGTCATCTACGCGCTGAATGTTTCGCTCGACGGCTTCGTCGAGACGCCGGAGCACTCGCTCGACTGGACCGCGGTCGACGAAGAGCTGCACACGTGGTTCAACGATCGCGCCCGTGAGCTGGATGCCGCGCTTTACGGGCGCCGCCTGTACGAGTTGATGGCCGATGCGTGGCCCCAGGTTGCCGCGGACGCATCGGCTCCGCCGCACATGCAGGAGTTCGGGCGGATCTGGCTGGACACTCCGCGCTACGTCTTCTCGTCGACCCTGGAGCGGGCGGAGCACGGCACGGTCGTGCGCGGCGGCGTCCGGGAGGAGCTGGCACGCATCAGGAAGCGGCATTCCGGCGACATGGAGGTGGCCGGCGCAACCCTGGCGGCCTCGTTCATCCGCGAGGGGCTGGTCGACGAGTTCCAACTGGTGATCCACCCGGTTGCGATCGGCGGTGGCACGCCGTACTGGCCGCCCCTGGAGCGTGCCCTCAGCCTGCGGCTCGTCGACTCGCACGCCTTCACGTCCGGCGTCCAGATGCTCGCCTATCGGCCCGCGTGACGCCCGAATATCGGTTGCCGCAGTGCGGCTGACCGCCGAACAGCTGAACCGCGCGACGCTCGACCGGCAGCTGCTGCTGCGCCGCCGAAAGCTCTCCGCGGTCGAGGCGCTGCGCCGCATCTGCGCGCTGCAGGCCCAGTCCCCCGCCTCGCCGTACATCGCCCTGTGGAACAGGGTCAGCGGCTTCGACCCGGCTGAGCTCGACCGCGGCTTCGCCCGACAGGCGGTCGTGAAGGCCACGCTGATGCGGCTCACCAAGCACGCGGTGACCGGCGCCGACTATCCCGCCTTCTTCGCAGCGCTGATCCCCGAGCTGCGCGGCGCGCGGCTGTACGACGAGCGATTCACGGTCGCGGGCCTGTCGATCGAGGACACCGATGCGCTGGTCCCCGACCTCCAGGCGTGGGCGGGCCGCGGACGGCCGAACCGCGAGTTCGAGGCACGGATCGCGGAGCGTGCCGGCGTGCCGGGGCAGCCGGTGTGGTGGGCGCTGCGACACATCGGCCCATTCGTCTACGCGCCATCCGGAGGACCGTGGTCGTTCGAGGATCGGCCGCACTTCACGAGGCCGCGGCCAAAGCCGTATGCCCGCGACCAGGCGCATGCGATGGCCGACCTGCTGCGCCGCTACCTGGTGGCCTTCGGCCCAGCCTCCGAGGCCGACATGCACCAGTTCACGATGATGCCCAGGAGAGTGACCCGCGCGGGGCTGGAGGTGCTCTCTGCGGAGCTGGAGACGCATGAGGGGCCCGACGGGAAGCCGCTGCTCGACCTCCGTGGAGCAACCGTGCCGGCAAGTGACGTGAAGGCGCCGCCGCGCCTGCTGGGCATGTGGGACGAGGTGCTGCTGGCCTACCGGGACCGCGCGCGCGTGATGCCGGCCGCGTATCGCCCGCACGTCAGCCGCATGAACGGCGACACGCTGCCCACCGTCCTGGTGGACGGCTACGTCGCGGGCGTGTGGCGGCCCGCGCCCGCAGCGTCAAATGGCATCGAGATAACCGCGTTCCGCGAGCTGGAGCCGGCGACCTGGCAGGCGCTCGAGGCGGAGGCGCGGTCCCTCACCGCTTTCCTGGCAGGCCGGCAGCGCGGCGTGTACGCCCGCTACGCGCACTGGTGGGCAAAGATGCCGCCGGATGCCGAGGTCAGGGTGCTGCCTCCGACTCCATCGGGCTGATCAGCTGGAAGTAGTTGCCATCTGGGTCGGCCAGGGTGGCGACATCGGCCTTGTTCTGGTCGTCGCCGAACGCGTACGGCTCGCGCACGACCGTGGCTCCGGCCTCCTTGAACCGCGCGAAATCGGCCCTGACGTCGCCGGACTCCAGGTTCCAGATCAGCCTGCCGGGCTGCTCGTTGGACCCGTGCACCTCGCTGTGCTGGCCGACGGTGACCATGCCCTCGCCGATGGTCCAGGCGGTGTAGCCGCCGTCGTTCCAGGTCGGCTCGCCGAACAGCCGGGTGTAGAAGTCGGCCAGGCGCTCCTGGTTGTCGGTGCCGATGAGAATGCTGTTGAACTTCATGCCGTCTCCTGTTGCGTATCTAGTAGTGACCGCCGATAGCGTGCCAGACCCATATTTGGCACGCGGGACGCTATAGAGGAAGGCTATGAAGCGACGGGAGGCAGCCGGCGATTCGTTCGAGCATCTGCTCCTCCTGCGCGCATGCTACGGCTTGCGCAGCGAGTACGACTCGCGTCCCACCCTGAGCGTGGCGGATGCGATCGCCTACGGTGAGCAGCTCCTCCGCCTGGTCCGCATCCGGGAGCGCTGGCGAGGCTACGGGGCCATCGGACACGCCGCCTGAGCGTGGTCCTTTTGGGTCATTCCGGATGCGTGAGGTGAACACCACACTCGCGGGGTGATTGCCCAGTCCCCAGCGCTGAGCTCGGACGCCCCTGCCCGCGATTCCGCGGGCGTTGCTGCGTCGCGAGAGGCGTTACCTGGCAGAGGCGATTCGGCATTCACGATCCTGGTCGCTGGCGCCATGGCCACTGTCCTGATCGCCACGCTGGGCGCGCAGGACCTTGGCTGGCTCAACCCGATCTGGCCCAGCGTCCAGATGCTGATCGCCGCGCTGGGCGGCGTGCTGATGGCATGGCGTGGCTTGCAGGAAGCCTCCGACGCAGATCGGCCTGTCCGGCGCAATGCGCTGGTGGGCATTGCCGCCTGGCTGGGACTGCAGCTGACCTGGATGGTCGAGGCCGTGGAGCCTGGCCTTGACCTCGAGATCGTTGCGGTGGCCATGCTGTGCGTGCTGCTCTTGGTCATCGGCCGCTGGTGGGTCCAGGTCCTTCACGACCGCTTCTCCCCCATCGAGACTGCTGCGGTCTACCTCGATTCCGCGGCGGTGGCCCTGGCCGTGGGCGCCTGCGCCATCCTGTTCCGCGGCGGCGGAGCGGTGGCCAGCACCGATCGAGAGATCCTTGCCTTTGCGGTCGTCCTGGGCGGCACCGTGGGAGGCGCCGCCGTCCTGAACCTGGCCATCACCCCGGTTCGCTCCACCTCCGGCTGGATGGCCCTCATGCTCGGGCTGGCCGTGGCGGGCGCCGGCCTGCTGTGGCGCATCGGTACCGACCCCACCCAGTGGCACCCCGCCGACCTGCTCACCAGCGTCGGCGTCCTGGTCGGCGGATACGGAGCCGCGACCTGGACGAACACCGTGGATCCCGATCTCCGCTTCCAGAGATGGGCGCGGGGTGCGCGCGAGGCGCTGCCGGTCGCTGCGGTGGCGCTGGCCGCCATCCTGCTGATCATCAACGAGCTGTTGCTGCCGGAGAACGGCAGCCAGGTGGGCCTGGTGGTCGACGGCGCCCTGGCATTGGTATTGGCCGATTGCGTAGTGCGCCAGACGCTGATGGTCCGCGAACGTAGCCGTCTGCTGCGCCAGGCGCAGGACGCCGTTGCCCGGGAGCGGATGGCGAGCGCCGACCTGCAGATCTCGGAGCAGCGCTTCCGTTCGCTCGTCCAGAACTCGTCCGACGTGTTCCTCATCCTCAAGCCGGACGGCACGGTGGAATACCAGTCTCCCGCCGTCGAGCGGGTGCTGGGCTACGGTCCCGGCGAGCGCCTTGGGCGGCAGATCTTCGAGCTGACCCACCCCGACGACCTGGGCTTCGTGAAGGCCGTGATCATGGAGCTGATGCAGACGCCGGGTGCCGTGCGGACCGTCGAGCTGCGCAGCCGTCATGCAGATGGCTCCTGGCGGACGCTGGAGGCCACCGGCCACAACATGATCGCCGACCCCACCGTGCACGGCATCGTCGTGAACTACCGCGACATCACCGAGCGCAAGGTGTTGGAGCGGCAGCTCATCCACGAGGCGTTCCACGATCCGCTGACCGGGCTTGCCAATCGGGCTCTGTTCATCGACCGCGTGGACCACGCCCTTTCCCGTCGCGAGGAGCCGCGGCGGCTGGCCGTCCTGTTCATGGACGTGGATGACTTCAAGACGATCAACGACAGCCTGGGCCACGCCGCCGGCGACCTGGTGCTGGTGGCCGTGGCCGAGCGGCTGCGGGCCTGCCTGCGGCCCGAGGACACCGTGGCGCGGCTGGGGGGCGACGAGTTCGGGGTGCTGGTAGAGGATGCGGAGGGAGCACTGCCGAGCGAGGTGGCGGCGCGCCTGCTGGGCGCGCTGCGCAATCCGTTCGAGATCTCCGGCAAGCAGGTCCACATCCAGGCGAGCATCGGCCTCGCGTTCGGCAGCGATGAGAGCCGCACTGCCAACGAGCTGCTGCGTAACGCGGACGTCGCCATGTACACCGCCAAGAGCCGTGGCAAGGGACGCGTGGAGCGGTTCGAGACCAGCATGCATGCAGCGGTCCTGAGCCGGCTGGAGTTGAAGGCCGATCTCGAGCGTGCCATCAGCCACGACGAGTTCCGGCTGCGCTATCAGCCGACCTTCGACCTGCGCAGCGGCCGGCTGTCCGGCTTCGAGGCGCTGCTGCGCTGGCGCCATCCGACCCGGGGCGAGATCTTCCCGAACGACTTCATTGGCCTGGCCGAAGAGACGGGCCTGATCGTGGAGATCGGCAAGTGGGTGCTCGACCAGGCCTGCGCACAGGCCCGCGCCTGGGTCGACGCCGGCCGCGACGACCTGATCATGAGCGTGAACCTCTCCGCGCGGCAGCTGCGGGAGCCGGAGATCGTCGATTGGGTGGCCGAGGCGCTGGCCAACACGCAGTTGGCACCGGAGCGGCTGATGCTAGAGCTTACCGAGTCCTCGCTCATGCAGGACGACGAGGGGCGCCTGCACGCCGTTCGCGCGCTGGGCGTGACGCTGGCACTGGACGACTTCGGGACGGGCTACTCCTCGCTCTCCTACCTGTCTCGCTTCCCCATCGACGTGCTGAAGATCGATCGCTCGTTCACCAACGAGCTGGGCGGCGACGTGGAGGATCCGGCGCTCGTGCGCTCGGTCATCCAGCTTGCCGCGGCCATGAACATGCGCACCGTTGCGGAAGGCATCGAGCGTCCGGAGCAGCTGGCGCGGGTCTCGGCGCTGGGCTGCGACTTCGCGCAGGGCTACCTGCTGGGCAGACCCATGGACGCCATCCGCGCCACGGCGCTGACCACAGGCCATGCCACCATCTCCAGCGTCAGCCGCCTCGATGAGGCCGCCTCGTGATCACGACGCCGGCCATGGCATCGGTCTCCGCTGCGCTGGGCGGCGGCGACCTGCTCGTCCTGGAGCGGATCGGCAGCCACCTGATCCTGCGCGACGGCACGGGACGTGGGGCCAGCTGGGCCGGCATCGTGGAAGTCGAGCTCGCCGATGAGCCGAACGCATTGCTGGCGGCCCCGGGCACTGGTCCGGTCCGTCTCAGCGGCTCGGAGCCGGTGCGCGTGGTCGGCCCGTACTGGAGCCCTCAGGCCGTGCTCGTCCCGGTCGGCACCGATCACCTGGTGGTCGTCGGCAGCGACTCCCCCATCCGCGGCTCCGATGTGGAGCTGCTGCGCCATGCGGCGGAGGCCGTGGCGGCGGTCGGCGACGTGTCGTCGGCCAAGCTGCTGGCCGATGAGCTCGAGGTGGTGGACGCGGTCCGCAAGCTCATGCAGTACCGTCCCGAAACCGTGCGCGATACGGCACGTCACGTAGCGGAGGTCGCCGGTGCGGCGCTTTCCTGCGAGTTCGCCGCGGTGCTGATGCAGACCGCCGAAGGGCCGCTGGTCGAGCGAGCTGGTGCGACCCGCGAGGAATGCGACGACCCGCAGCTGTGCAGCGACCTGCTCAAGCTGGCACGGCGCATGGGCGACGAGCCACTGCTGGAGCAGGACCTTGACGATGCGAGCACGGCCGGCCTGCGCGCCGGCCTGGTCTCGCGCTATGCGCTCGCCATCGGGGACGGGCAGGATCGCGCGATCCTGGTTGTCGGCCACGGGGCCGTCGACGCGCGCGGCTTCACCATGCTCTGCCAACGGGTCGGCCGATCCCTGGCCGATGCGGCCGAGGTCCTCCTTGGCCAGGCCGTCGCCCGCGAGCAGCTCCGCGCAGAACGGGACCTGTTCGCACGGCAGGCACGGACGGACGCCTTGACCGGTGTGGGCAACCGGGCAGCCTGGGTCGAGGCACTGGAGGCCGAGTCCAGCCGCCGCGCACGCTACGGCCGCCCGGTGGTGCTGATGAGCGCCGACGTGGACGGCCTGAAGCGGACCAATGATCGCTTCGGACACGGCGCCGGTGACGAGCTGCTGGCGGCAGCGGCATCGATCCTGCGTAGCCACCTGCGTGAATCGGACGTGGTGGCACGCATCGGGGGCGACGAGTTCGGCGCCATGCTGCCGGAGACGAAGCCCGATGTCATGCCGGCGCTGATCGAGCGCATCACGATGGCGTGCGCTGAGTGGCGCGGTTCGGACGCCGAGCTGCGCCTCTCCCTCTCGCTGGGCTGGGCCGCGCCGGAGCCGGGCGATGAGCTGTTGGAGAGCGTGCGGGCCGCCGACGAGCGGATGTATCGGGCCAAGCGCCAGGCCTGAGCGCTGGTCCTATTGGGCCATTTCACGACGCTGCAGTGGGGGTGAGACTGATCCGGTGACCAACGGCCGCAGAACCAGCGCCCGGCCCGTGCGCGCCACCAGGTCGGCGCGAAGCCCCCGCGCGGGCGCGAGCACGTCGCATCTCGATCCCCTCACGGGCCTGCCGAACCGCGAGGCCTGGGCCGAGGCCCTCGAGATGGAGCGCGCGCGGCGTGCGCGCTACCGCCGGCCCGTCGTGGTCATGAACGTCGATATCAACCTCCTCAAGGAGACGAACAAGCAGTTCGGCCGGGAGGCAGGCGACGAGGTGCTGCGGGGAGCCGCCGGCGTCCTGCGACGCAATCTGCGCGACGCGGACCTGGTGGCACGCATCGAGGACGACGAGTTCGGCGTGCTGCTGCCGGAGACCTATGGCGACGCCATGGACGGCATCGTCTCGCGCCTGTATGGCGCATTCGCCATGTGGCGCGGCTCGCGCGAGGAGCTGCGCCTCGCGGTATCCATCGGCTGGGCGGCGCCGGAGCCCTTCGGCGACCTGCTGGAGGCCCACCGCGCCGCCTCCGCCGAGCGCGTCCAGCAGGCCACCGAGCGGTCCTGAGCCCCAACGGCGTACCGGCTGGCGTACGACTACCATGCCGGACATGCTCTACGACTTCAGCGCCGTAACCGCCGATTCCGTCGCGCGCGAGACTGACGCCGCCATCGAGCGGGCGGACGCCATCGTCGCGCAGGCCGTGGCCCCCGCCGAGCGCACGTTCGACGGGACGCTCCGGGCGCTGGAGCTGGCCGGCGCCGAGATCGCCATCGGCCACGGGCGCGGCGCGTTCATGGCGCAAGTCCATCCCAACGCGGAAGTCCGCGACGCCGGCCAGGCCGCCGAGGAGCGACTCACCAAGTGGCGCGTGAGCGTCGTCTTCCGCGACGACGTCTACCAGGCGGTTTCGCAGTTCGCGGGCACGCCCGAAGCGCAGCAGCTGACCGGCGAGCACGCGCTGCTCCTGGAGCACTGGATGCGCGACCTGCGGCGCGCCGGCCACGAGCTGTCGCCAGCGGAGCGCGGCCGCCTGGAGGCGCTTCGCTCGCGCCTGGTGGAGCTGGAAGTGGCCTTCGCGCGCAACATCGCGGAGTTCTCCGACTGGATCGAGGTGGACCGCGACGGCCTGGCCGGCCTGCCGGAGTCCTTCGTTGAGCGCCTGCGACCGGGCAGCCAGCCGGGGACGTATCGGGTCAGCCTGGACTACCCGGAGATCAACCCGTTCATGGAGCGGGCGCGCAGCCGCGAGCATCGGGAGACGCTGTTCCGGAAGAACTGGAACAAGGCGGTCGCCGACAACCGGCCGCTGCTGGCGGAGGCGCTGGAAGTGCGGCAGCAGATCGCCGACCTGCTGGGCTTCCCGACCTGGGCGCACTACGCCATGGAGGTCAAGATGGCCGCCAACCCGGGGCGGGTCAGGGAGTTCTACGAGCAGCTGGTGCCGCCCCTGGAGGCAGCCGCGCGGCAGGAGGTGGAGGAGCTGCGAGGCATGCACCGTGAGGCCGGCATGGAGGATGACCTCCAGGCCTGGGACTGGAGCTTCTACGACACGCGCCAGTCCGTTGAGCAGCACGGCGTCGACCAGCAGCAGGTCACCGAGTACCTGGCGCTCGACGCGGTGCTGGACGGGATGTTCGAGCTCACCGGCGAGGTCTTCGGGCTCACCTACCGTCGAGTGCCCGATGCCAGGACGTGGCACCCATCGGTCCAGCTGTTCGAGATCCGCGACCGCGGCAGCGATGAGCTGCTCGCCCATTTCTACGTCGACCTGTTCCCTCGCGACGGGAAGTTCAGCCACGCGGCGGCCTTCCCGATCGTCATCGGCCACCGAGGAGCCGATGGCACCTACGTCAAGCCGGTGAACGCCATCGTCGCCAACTTCACGCCACCAACCGCGACGCGCCCCTCATTGCTCACGCACGGCGACCACGGCGAGATCGAGACGCTCTTCCATGAGTTCGGCCACATCCTGCACATGAGCCTCACGCAGGCCGAGTTCACCCGCTTCTCCGCCGCCTCGACGGAGTGGGACTTCGTCGAGGCGCCGTCGCAGATCATGGAGCACTGGGTCTGGCAGCCGGAGGTGCTGGCCCGATTCGCCCGCCACTACAAGACGGGCGTGCCGATACCTGCGGAGCTCGTGGAGCGAATGATCGCCTCGCGCTACCTGAACGTGGGCATCAGGGCCACGCGGCAGGTCTTCTTCGGAACCATGGACCTGGCGCTGCACGCCTCGCCGGGTCAGCCGGACATGGAAGAAGCCACGCGAAACGCCTGGCAAGTCACCCAGCTCCCCTATCCCGAGGACACCTTCATGCTGGCCGGCTTCGGCCACCTGATGGGTGGCTACGACGCGGGCTACTACGGTTACCTGTGGGCGGAAGTCATCGGCGACGACATGTGGAGCCGATTCGCCAGCGAGGGCATCACCTCGCCCGAGGTGGGACGCGCCTATCGCCGCGCCATACTGGAGCCGAATGGATCGAAGCCGGGCGACGAGCTGGTCCAGGACTTCCTGGGTCGCCCGTCATCCATCAACTCGTTCCTGCGCCTGCGCAGCATGCCGATGCCCGCCGGAGCCTAGGCCGATCCGGCTTCGTCGCCCTCGCTAGCCCTGCACGCCCCAGAGCGGCCTCACCTCGATCGTCCCGGACTGGGCGACCGGATGCGAGGCGGCGATCGCGACCGCCTCTTCCAGGCTGTCGCACTCAAGCAGATCGAAGCCACCCACGGCTTCCTTGGTCTCGCTGAAGGGGCCGTCGGTCACGATGGTTCGCCCGTCACGAACGCGCACGGTGCGTGCGCGCCGCGGCGGCGCGAGCTGATCGCCAATCTGCCAAATCCCGCGCGCCCTCAGGTCGTCGACCCACGGAAACGGCTCTTCCTCCGCATCGTCATCGGTTGGCAGCGCGGCGCGCTCCGGCTCCGTCTGGCCGTTCATTCGATCCGTCTCCCAGCACACCAGTAGCAGGTACTTCATGTGTTCATCCTCCAAACGCTGAGTTGCTTGCACCAGGACGACGAATCCGCTGGAAGGCGATCGACATTTTGTGCAGGACCTCGCACGCTTGTTGCCAGCCCCAATTTCTCCCCCGGACCCGGACTCATGTACGGCCCCGCTTTGCGGACCACGCTGTAAGACTCGATCTGAGCTTATCGGCGTGCCGCTGCCCAGCGCCCCCGATTCATCCCTGGAGGGCCTTGCCCATGCGACGGTTCCGCACCCAATGGCTGGCAGCGTTCGGCGCGCTGGTCGTCCTCAGCTTCTCACTCAGCACTGCATTCGGCGCCCGGCCATCCCCTGCCGCCGATGAAAGCGCGTCCTTCGGACAACAGGTTTCGACGTTCGTGCACGTCGTGCTGTCCGGGACCTCGAACGAGGACGAGTCCTCAGGCGACGAGACCGGTGACGATACTGGTGATGAGACCGGTGACGAAACCGGCGACACGACTGGTGACGAGTGTCAGACGTCAGATGACGACGGCAGCACCGACGAGGACAGTGGCGCGGACGAAGGTTCCGGCGACACGACCGGTGACGAGTCCGGCGACACGACTGGTGACGAGTCCGGCGACCAGGATGAGGACACTGGTGACACGACCGGCGACGAGACCGGCGACCAGGACGAGGACACCGGTGACACGACTGGTGACGAGTCCGGTGACACCTGCGACGAGCAGTCCGACGAGGGGACGGACGAAGGCTCGGACGAGGACTCCGGCGATGACTCTGGCAGCGAGGACTCGGGCGCACCGACCGCACAGAACCATGGCCAGTGCGTGGCCGAGGTCGCGCACAGCGACGCGGTCGGCGACAACGGCACCCACGGATGGGCCGTCATGCTCGCCGCCCAGGTCACGTGCCTCCTTCAGGAAGCAACGAACACGTCGGCCGATACCGGCGACGAGTCCGCCGGCTCGGGTGACGAAAATTCGGGCACCGACGAGACCTCGAACACGTCTACAAGGGACCATCCCCACGGCAAGTCAGACGCGGCGCACCAGCGCAAGCTGGATGGCGGCCACGGCAAGCCGAGCTGGGCGTCAACGAAGAGCCACGGCAATGTCCACGGCAACGGCCACGGCAAGGGGCACGGCCACAGCGCCTAGCCAACTCAGCCCCCTCAATGCACCGGCCCGGGCGTCAAGCCCGGGCCGGTTCGCGTCTGCATCGGCTCAGTAGTAATCCGAGCAGGAGAGGAAGTATCCGCAGCCGTGGCAGATGAGCTTGCACTTGCGCTCTTCCATGCGTGAGCCGCAGTTCGCGCATGTGCGGATGACCTCCGCCGGACCCAATTCGATCCGCGCATGGTCCGATGGCGCCGCAATTGCCTGACGCGAGTCG
>DATAOD010000069.1:0-60039 GCA_036265975.1 Candidatus Limnocylindria bacterium | reverse complement strand
GGCAACCTGCCGCTCGAGGAGTCGATCGAGCTGTACCGGCGCGGCCTGGAGCTGCACGCCGCCTGCGAGGCGCGGCTGCGCGAGGCGGAGCTGACGATCTCGCAGCTGGGCCGTGGGCTGAATGAGGAACCGGTGGAGGCTGGCCCGGATCCTGACGCCTTAGAGGCCGATGGGCGCAGGGGGTAGCGGGCGGCCCGCCACCCCCTGGCAATAGCTACCGGCGCAGCCGGATCGTCACGTCCTCCTCGTCCGCGCCGCACTCGAGTGCGCCGCAGGCGACGGCAAACGTCACCGAGGCGGCGTGGCCGCCCTTGAACAGGCCGTTATCGCCGAACACCTCGACCGCCCACTCCTGGGTCGTGCCGTCGCAGGTAAACCCCGTGCCGCCGAACCCGGTGACGAACAGCCGGCCAACGCGCTGCCGCAGGTCGACCTCGATGAAGTTGTCGAAGCCGTCACCCGAGCAGGTGACCGTTCCGGTCACCGTGGCCGAGCCGGTGCTCGGGTCGAAGTGCGCGACCGGATCAACAGTCACGTCGACGGTTGGCGGCGGCGGGGCGGTGTCTACGGTGATCTCCAGCGTGCCACCGCTGCCGGCCCCGTCCTCCTGGTCGTCGAAGGCCAGGATGGCGTAGGTCTCGCCGGCCGTGGCGAAGAACGGCACGGCGCCCGGTCCGCAGCTCACCAAGGAGAACGTCCCGGGGCTGCCGGTGGCGATGATGACCCCGGCGCTGTAGTCCGATGCTGCCACGTCCACGACAAGCGTCTCGTCGTTGGCGGCGGTCAGCTCGTACCAGACGCTCGCGTCGGTGGCGGGCGCCCCGCAATCGCCGTTGATGTCGGCGTCGTCGGCGTCCGTCGTTGCTTCGGTGGTGTCCACGCTTTCCGTGAACGGCAGCGAACCGATAACGGTCCGGCCTGCGTACGTGTCGTTACCTGGCGCGGCGGCCAGCGCCGGCGAAATCAGGGCGAGGTTGAGGATGGCGGCAATGCCGCCTACGATCGCAAGGCGTTTCACGACTCCCTCCAAAGAGCTCAGTCAACGGAAACTGGGTCTCGCGTCGCGCTCCAGTGGGGTGCACCCCCTTTCGTGGAGGCGCCGGTCGCGGTCGCGGTCGTGGCGGGGTCGCTGGCCGCCTGGGGCACGCCGGCCACTGCCAGTTCTCCGTCACGGCGATGGCCGTACCCAGCGCCATCGGCCGATATTCGGGCACCTTGCTCCAGCAGCGTAGCACCGGTTGCAACGAGCTCCCCACAGGAGATCGTCAGGGCATCGGCATATACTTTCGGCCGCCATCACCCCGATCTGGAGCACGCATGGCGCTTCTCCAAACGCTGAATGACCCGGCGCAGCTGCGTGGCATGAGCCGCGCCGAGCTGACGGCGCTGGCTGGTGAGCTGCGAACCAAGATGATCCGCACCGTCCACGACACCGGCGGCCACCTGGCCAGCTCGCTCGGCACGGTCGAGATCACGCTGGCGCTGCACCGCATCATGGATTCGCCGCGCGATCGGATCGTGTGGGACACCGGGCACCAGGCGTACGCCCACAAGCTGCTCACGGGCCGCGCCGATCGGTTCGACACGCTGCGCCAGCTGGACGGCATCGGCGGGTTCCCGCGCCGCAGCGAGAGCGAGCACGACGTGTTCGACGGCGGGCATGCCGGCACAGGGGTCAGCATCGGCGTGGGCCTGGCCGCGGCGCGCGACTTGAAGGAGGCCGACGATCCGGCGCGTCGCCAGCGGATCGCGGTGGTGGTCGGCGATGCCGCCCTCCAGTCCGGCCTGACCCTGGAGGCGCTCAACCACCTGGGCCATACCCGCCATCGGCTCCTGATCGTGCTCAACGACAATGAGATGAGCATCAGCCCGTCGGTCGGTGGCCTCTCCACCCGCCTGAACAAGCTGCGCCTGACGCGTGCCTACCAGGGCACCAAGTCCGCGACGATGCGCACGCTGCCGCGCATTCCGCTGCTGGGCCGCCCCGTGTACGACCTGCTGGCCTGGGCCAAGGAGGGCTTCAAACGGTCCTGGGCGTCGGTGGGCTTCTTCGAGGACATGGGCGTCACCTACATCGGCGTGCTGGACGGGCACGACCTGGGGGAGCTGGAGGCGACGTTCGAGCGCGCCTTCGCGCTGCGCGCCCCGGTGCTGGTGCACGTCAAGACGGTGAAGGGCAAGGGCTACGCCCCGGCCGAGCAAGACAGCGTCTCGTTCCACGGCGCCAGCCTGCCGCCGGTGGACCTGACCCTGATCGATCCCACCGAGGAGCCGCTGCCGCCCGAATCGGCTCCGCAGCCCAGGCCGAAGACGTACACCCAGACCTTCGTCGAGGAGCTCGTGCGCCTGGCGGAGGCCGATGCGCGCATCTGCGCAATCACCGCCGGGATGCCGACCGGGACCGGTCTGTCGCGCTTCGCCGACCGATACCCGTCACGGTTCTTCGACGTGGGGATTGCCGAGCAGCACTCGGTGACCATGGCCACGGGCCTGGCGCTCGCCGGGCTGCGGCCGGTCGTGGCGCTGTACTCGACCTTCAGCCAGCGTGCCTACGACCAGCTGGTCCACGACGTGTGCCAGAACAACGCGGCGGTGGTGCTGGCAATCGATCGGGCCGGGCTGGTGGGGGAGGACGGCACCAGCCACCAGGGCATGTTCACGCTGCCGGCTCAGCGATCGCTGCCGAACCTGGTGATCGGTTCGCCGAAGGACGAGCAGGAGTTGCGCGACATGGTGGTGACCGCCCTGGCGCATGACGGCCCAATCTCGCTGCACTACCCGCGCGACGCCGGCCAGGACCTTCCCGATCGCGATGGTCAGCCTCTGCAGATCGGGCGGGCCGAGGTGTTGCGCGAGGGGTCTGACCTGCTGATGGTAGGGTTCGGCCCGATTGTCCAGCGCCTGATCTCCGCGGCCGATGCACTGGAATCGGAGCGCGGCCTGACCGCCACCGTGATCAACGCCCGATGGGCAAAGCCGCTGGACGAGGCGTGCCTGGTGGCGCATGGCCGCGGCAAGCGCCTGGTGGTGACCGGCGAGGAGTCGGCCGCCATGGGCGGCTTCGGGGATGGAGTGCTGGATGCCCTCAACCGCGGGAGCATCCACGTTCCTCTGCTGAAAATCGCCCTGGCCGAGGGATTCGTGCACCACGGGGCGGTCGAGGACCTGCGGCGGCAGCAGGGGATCGATGTCGAAGGCATCCTGGACCAGGTCCGCGAGGCACTGGGACCCAGCGCACGCAACGGGGCCGCGTCGCGAGGCGAGGGAGTCAGCGTAGCCTGACGCGGCTCGACCACCTTCTGCCCATCCCAGGCAAACCCCATTCCACAACTGTTCCGATGATCGGAACAGTTGCGCGCCATCGTGACGGGATAGGATCGCGGACGTGCCACGCGTTCGCCTCGATCAGCTCCTCGTGAACCGGAAGCTGGCACCCAGCCGAGCGGTCGCCCAGGCCATGCTGCTTGCCGGCGAGGTGGAGATCGAGGGCGAGGGCCGCACCCTGAAGCCGGGCAACCTGTTCGCCGACGACGTCCAGCTGCGGATCCGCGGGCGGCCGCGCTGGGCGAGCCGCGCGGGCAACAAGCTGGCCGCGGCGCTCGATGCATTCGGCGTTGATGCGGCCGGCCTGGTCGCGCTGGATGCCGGTGCGTCCACCGGCGGCTTCACCGACGTGCTGCTCGAGCGCGGAGCCGCACGCATCTATGCCGTTGACGTTGGCCGCGCGCAGCTGCTGGATCGGCTGGCCCGCGATCCGCGGGTACTGAGCATGGAACGCACCAACCTGCGCACGTTGGCGGCGCTGCCGGATGAGATCCAGCTCGCCACGCTTGACCTCTCGTTCATCTCGCTGCGACTCGTGCTGCCGGCGGTGCGACGCTTGGTGGGCGCGACTGGACGGGTGATCGCGCTGGTCAAGCCGCAGTTCGAGGCGGGGAAGGCAGCCGTGCCGCGCGGCGGTGTCATACGCGATCCCGCCGTGCACGCCGAGGTGCTGCAGACTTTCGCGCATGCCGCGCAGGCGAACGGCTTCGCGGTCCAGGGCCTGATGCGCTCGCCGATCGTGGGTGGGGACGGGAACGTGGAGTTCCTGGCGCTCCTGGCGGATCCGCCGGGTATGGCGCCGGAGGCGCTGGCGGAGCGCATTCGGGTGGTGGCGGCTCCATCGGGCTAGGTGCGGCGTATTACGATTCGCGCCGGATGAGAAAGCGCAGCGCCCAGGCGCCCGGGGAGCAGCTGAGCGTCGGCTTCGAGGGGCTGGAGGTCATTCCGCCGGCCGTCCACGAGCCTGCGCCGGACACGATGCGCCAGATCGTCTCGCTTCGGATGCCCGATGCGCTGCTGGTGCGCGTGGAGCAGGCGGCTCGGGCGCGTGGCGTGTCGCCGTCCAGCCTGATGCGGGCATTGATCGCGGCCGGGCTGGACCGCTCATACGCCGCGGTGCAGGAGGATATCGGCAGTGAGATCGCCGCGCTGCGACGGCAGGTTGCCGACATCGCCGCGCGCATTGGCCCGGCCCGACGGCGCGAGCCGGACGAGTAGATGCGGATCGGCTTCGCGTACAACCCAACCGACCCCGATGCCGTTGCCGCGCTGTCTCGCGGCCGAGCGTGGTGCGAGTCGCATGGCGCCGAGGCCTGGGAGGCCGCCGCGGAGGATCGGGACCGAATTGCGGAGGCCTGCGCGGGCACGGACGTGGTCTGCGTGCTGGGTGGGGACGGCACGTTCCTGCGGACGGCGGGCGCCATCGGCGACAACGGCGTGCCGGCGCTGGGCGTCAACCTGGGCAGGGTCGGCTTCCTCGCCAAGGTCGAGGTGGATGCCCTGGAGCGATCGCTCGACCAGGTGGCGGCCGGAGACTACCGCGTGGACGAGCGCTTCCGGATCCAGGCCACGCTGTTCCGGGCCGATGGCAGCCAGGAGAGCCACTCCTGCCTGAATGAGGTGGTGCTGGCCCGTGGGTCGCGGGTGCGGATGATCCAGATCGAGGTCGACGTCAGCGGCAGCCACCTGGCGACCTACGTGGCCGATGGCGTGGTGGTGGCCACGCCGACTGGCTCCACTGCCTACTCGTTCAGCGCCGGTGGCTCCATCCTGGACCCGCGGCTGCGCAACGTGATCATCACTCCGGTGGCCGCCTACCTCAGCTCGCTGCACAGCGTGGTGGCCGGCGAGGAGCACGTGGTCACGCTGACGCTGCGGGCCGCGCCGGCGGGCGCGGTGGTGTCGGTGGACGGGCAATGGGATCTACCGATGCTTGCCGGCGACCGTGTCGAGGTGCGTGCGCTCGAGGTGCCGTTGCGGTTGATCGAGCCCAGCGGCGCGACGCCGTTCTACGACCTGCTGCGCACCAAGGCTTCGCGGCTGCCGTATTGAGCGCCGAATGAACAGATGTCACTGACCGAGCTCACCGTCGAGAACCTGGCTGTGATCGAGCGCATCCGGCTGCCGATCTCTCCGGGCTTCACGGTGCTGACCGGGGAGACCGGGGCGGGGAAGTCGCTCATCGTCGACGCGCTGGCGCTTGCCCTTGGCGCGCGAGCCGCCAGTGACCAGGTGCGATCCGGAGCCGATGCTGCCCGGGTCGAGGCGGTGTTCGAGGACGTGGCGGCAATCCCGGATGATCCGCTGGGCGACGTGCTCGCCGCAGGCGAGGGCCAGGCTATCGTGCGTCGCGAGGTCGGTGTCGACGGCCGTTCGCTCGTGCGCGTGAATGATCGCAGCGTGACGGTGGGTGGCCTCGCCTCCCTCGGGGAGCGCCTGGCCGAGATCCACGGCCAGCACGAGCAGCAGCGCCTGCTGGCCGCCGACCGCCAGCTTGCCCTGCTCGACCGCTTCGGTGGCCTGGAGGAGCAGCTCGCCGCCGTCGGGGCGGCCCATGCCGTATGGCGCGCGACCGTCGCCCAGTCGGCCGAGATGCTGGCCGATCCGCACGAGCTGGCGCGTCGCGTGGAGCTGCTGCGTCACCAGGCCGATGAGGTCGCAGCCGCCGGCCCGCGGGCCGGCGAGGACGAGGAGCTTGAGCAGCAGCTGCGAGTGGCAACCCACGCTGAGGCCATCGCTCGCGCCGCAGATGCCGCGGTCCGCGCGCTGCGCGACGAGTCCGGCGGCCTGGACGCGCTGCGCGCCGCCGGCATGGAGCTGGGCCAGGCGGCCGCGCTGGACGAGCGCTTCGCCTCGTTGGCCGAGCGCGCGACCGCCCTCGAGGCCGAGGCGACCGAGCTCGCCCGTGACACGGCCGCGCAGGCAGAGGCGGTGGACCTCGATCCCGCCGCACGCGCCGCGCTCGAGGAGCGCCTGGCGCTGCTGTACGACCTGCGCCGCAAGTACGGGCAGACGCTCGATGAGGTGATCGCCTTCGGCGAGTCGGCCGCGGTGGAGCTGGCACGCCTGGAGGATCAGGAGGGCGCCCGCGAGCGCCTCCGCATCGAGGAAGCGAAACGCCGGGCGAGGCTCGAAACCGCGGCTGGAGCCTTGAGTGCGGCGCGAAGGGACGCTGCCAGTGCACTCGCGACTCGGGTCAACGCCGAGCTGCCGCCGCTCGGATTGCCGTCTGACAGCTTCGGCGTGGGGCTCGAGGCTGTGGAGATCGGCCCCGGTGGCGGTGACCGCGCCACGTTCACCTTCGCGCCGAATCCCGGTGAGCCGCCGCGGCCTCTATCCCGGATCGCGTCCGGCGGCGAGGCAAGCCGGCTGTCGCTGGCCCTGAAGGTGGTCCTCGCCGCCGCCGACGAGACGCCGGTGCTCGTCTTCGACGAGGTGGACGCCGGGGTCGGCGGTCGCCACGCCACTGCCCTCGGAGAGCGGCTACGGGCGCTGTCGGGCTACCACCAGGTCCTGTGCGTCACGCATCTCGCGCAGGTCGCAGCGCTGGCGGAAACGCACGTGCACATCGGCAAGCGCACGCGCGAAGGCAGGACGGTTGCCGATGCTCGCGTGCTGAACGCGGAGGAGCGGGGCGCGGAGCTGGCAGCCATGCTGGCGGGAGAGGGCGCGGGTGACGAGGCTCGCGCGGCAGCCGACGCGCTGCTCCGCGCCGCTGCGGGCAGGTGATGGCGCGGGCGGCCGACGCGGCGCTGGGCGACGCGATTGACGCCTTCCTGCTGGAGCTGCGCGTGGAGCGCGGGCTCGCGCCGCTGACCATCAGTGCCTACCGGCGTGACCTGGCCCAGTTCGCCGCGTCAGCGGGACCGCGCTGGCGCGACGATCCGCAGCCGGTGGCCGAGTTCGTCAACGGCCTGCGGCGTGCGGGCCAGCGGCCCACGACCCAGGCGCGCAAGGTGGCCGCCATCCGCAGCTTCTATGGCTTTGCGCTGCGCGAGGGGATCGCCCGCCGGGACGTGGCAGCGCTGCTCGACAGCCCGCGGCCGGGCACCTATCTGCCGGATGTCCTCGACGCGGATGACGTGGAGCGCATCCTGGCCGCACCCCCATCCGATGACCCCGTGGGCATGCGTGATGCCGCCATCCTGGAGCTGCTGTACGCCTGCGGCCTGCGGGTCAGTGAGCTGACCGGCCTGGACCTCGACCGGCTGGACCTGGCGCACCTGCAGGTCCGCGTCATCGGCAAGGGCAACAAGGAGCGGCGGGTGCCGATGGGGGAGCCGGCGCGCGAGCGGATGCATCGGTACCTGGTCGGCCCGCGCCGGGATTGGACCGCCAGGAAGCCGACGCCGGCAGTCTTCGTGAGCCAGCGCGGAACGCGGCTGACGCGCGAGGCGGTGTGGCGGATGGTGCGGCGCTGGACGCGAGCGGCAGGGGTGCAAGGGCATGTCACACCGCACACCTTCCGGCACAGCTTTGCGACCCATCTGCTGGAGGGCGGCGCCGATCTGCGGGTGGTCCAGACCCTCCTGGGCCATGCTAGCATCAGCACCACCCAGCTCTATACGCACCTGACCGGCGAGCGCCTGCGCGAGGTGTACGCCCGGGCGCACCCGAGAGCCTGAGCACGGAGCACGGCCAGATGAGCTACGCCAGGAACCTGCTGAGCCGCGGCGAGGAGATCGTCTTCGAAAGCCGGCAGCATTGGTTCGCCGTCGTCGCCGAGACATGGCTGTACATCATCGGGGCCGTGGTCGCCCTCGCAGTCACCATCTGGGCCAGCACGACCGACATCGGCCAGTTCCGCGGTATCGTCCAGATCGTGGCGCTGGTGGCGCTGCTGATCTGCCTGGTCTACATCGGCCTCAAGATCTGGGCCTGGCGCAACCAGGAGTACCTGATTACCACGCGCCGCGTCATCAAGGCGCAGGGCATCTTCAACAAGGAGATGGGCGATTCCAGCCTCGAGAAGGTCAACGACGCCCGCCTGAGCCAGAGCCTCTTCGGCCGCATCTTCGACTACGGCACGCTCGACATCCTGACCGCGTCCGACGCGGCTGAGACGGGGCTGCTCAACGACTTCCCGATGCTGGCCGAACCGGTGAAGTTCAAGGTTGCGATGCTCAACCAGAAGGAGCGCCTGGAGTTCCCGGACCTCGCTCCGCCGCGCGTTCAGCGTCCCGCGCCGACACCGCAGATGCAGCGCGCCGAGCCGATGCCGCCGCGCGCCGGATCTGATCGCGTGTCGGAGGTACGACCGGATGCTGCGCCGGCGCCGGCTGCGGCGCCTGCGCCCGCCGCGGAGGCCGAGACCTCCGATCCTTCCACCCGCCTGGCCGCCACGCTGGAGAGCCTCGGCGGACTGCGGGACAAGGGCCTGATCACGCCGGAGGAGTACGAGGCCAAGAAGCGCGACATCCTGGAGCGGATGTAGGTGGAGCCGGTCCGCCGGGGCGCATTGCCCGACGGGCTCTACGGCACGGAGCTCGAACGGCGCATCGATGAGACCGCCTCGTTCATTCGCGAGCGACTGCCCGACGCATCCGAGCTCGAGCGGCCGCAGCTTGCGTTCGTGCTCGGATCCGGGCTGGGCGGCGTCGTGGAGCTTCTGGACGGGGAGCCGCAGCTGCGCATCCCGTACCGCGACATTCCCAACGTCCCCGGCTCCGAGGTGGTGGGCCATGCCGGCGAGCTCGTCTTCGGCCGCGCCGGCGGAACGACGGTCGCGCTCCTGTCGGGACGCGCGCACCCATACGAGGGCTGGAGCCACCGCCAGGCGACCCTGCTGCTGCGCGCGGTGCTGACGCTGGGGGTCGACACGCTGGTGCTGACCAATGCCTCCGGCGGCGTGAACCCGGAGTTCGATCCTGGGGACGTGATGGTCATCAGCGACACGATCAACCTTTCTGGCGAGAACCCGCTGCTCGGTCCCAACCTGGACGCGCTCGGGCCTCGCTTCCTGGCCATGAGCGACGCCTGGGATGCCGGGCTGAGGGAGCGCGCCCACGCTGCAGCTTCGCGCGCCGGCGTCAGCCTGCGCGAAGGCGTGTACCTGATGCTGTCAGGCCCCGCCTACGAGACCCGCGCAGAGCTGCGGATGCTCCGCACGCTCGGAGCCGATGCCGTGGGCATGTCGACCGTCCACGAGCTGCTGGTGGCGCGCCACATGGGCGTGCGGGTGCTGGGATTCAGCCTGGTGACGAACAAGGCAACGCCGGACATGGAGGGCCAGGTCACGCATGAGGAGGTCCTGGCCATGGGCCCGATCGGCGCGGCGCGCCTGGTCCAGGTCCTGCGCGAGCTGCTGCCCGAGCTGGCCACGACGGAGCCCGATTAGATGCTGTTCCTGAGCCTAAGCGCGGCCGAGATCGTCGCGCTGGCTATCGCCCTGATCGTGGGCATCACCTTCCACGAGTTCATGCACGCCTTCGTGGCCGATCAGCTCGGCGACGCCCGGCCACGCGCCATGGGACGGGTCAGCCTGAACCCCGCGGCGCACATCGACCCCATGGGAGCGCTGTTCTTCATCATCGCGGGCTTCGGCTGGGGCAGGCCCGTGATGGTCAACCAGTACGCGCTGCGCCCGGGACGCATCGGCATGGCGTACGTGGCCGCCGCCGGGCCGTTGGCCAACCTGTTCGTGGCCGCCATCGCCGGAATCGTCTTCCGGCTGGTCGACCTGGCAGCGCCGAGCGGGTCGGTGGGCGAGTTCGCCATCCAGTTGCTGGCCTCGCTGGTGTTCTTCAACGTGGCGCTGGGACTCTTCAACCTCCTGCCGATCCCGCCGCTGGACGGGTACAACCTGGTCCTGCCGTTCCTACCGCTGCGCACCGCGCTGACGGTCCAGCGCTACGCCGGATACGGGATGCTCGTCCTGCTGGTGATCATCCTGCTGCCTCGCCTGGGCGGTGGCATCAGCCCGCTGAGCTGGCTGTTCGACCTGGCCAGCGGCATCACCGGCGTGCTGACCGGTGCATAGGGTCGGGCAGTTCCTCGGCCACATTCGCGCCCGGGTGGCGCCCGACGAGAACGAGCTGGCACGCCGGGTCCTGCCGCCTCAGGCCTGGCACCTGTTCACCGCCATGCCCGTAGCGGACCGGCGCCACGCGTTGGACGTGGTGGCGCGGCTGACGGGCGCCGGACGTGACGATCGCGACCTGCTGACCGCCGCGCTGCTTCACGACTGCGCCAAGGGCCATCGCATGCGACTCTGGCACCGCGTTGCGGGCGTGCTGCTGGACGCATCCGCGCCAGGGATGCTCACTCGGCTCGCCGCCGCGGACCCCCGCTCATGGCGCTATCCATTCCACCTGTACCTGCACCACGCGGATCTTTCGGCCGATGCGGCCGCCGCGGCCGGCTGCTCGCCGCGGTCGGTGGCGTTCATCCGCGGGACGCCGGCAGCGCCTGATGCGTCGCTGGCGGCCGCCTTCAGGGCGGCGGACGAGGCATCCTGAGCGTCATGCCAATGGAGCCGATCCCGATCGAGCCCGACGAGGAGCCGTTCCAGCTGCAGCTGGACGTCTTCTCCGGCCCGCTCGACCTGCTGCTGCACCTGATCGAGTCGCGTGAGCTCGACGTGCTGACCGTGCCGCTGGCCGAGATGGCGGACGCGTACGTTGGGCACCTGTCCGGGCATCCGGTGCCCGCGGCCGAGCTGGCCGACTTCGTGGCCATCGCCGCCCAGCTCATTCTGCTGAAGTCCCGCCGGCTGCTCCCCGGGGAGCCGCAACCGGGCGCCGCAACCGCCGAGGACGAGCCGGACGAGGAAGAGCTCCGCCGCCGGCTGATCGAGTATCGGGCCCTGCGCGACGCGGCTCGCAGGCTGGGAGACTGGGACGGCGAGCGCCCGGCACATCGACGCGAGCCGCGCGAGGCCGACCTGCCGGAGGCCGTGGGCGAGGCGCTTCCGGCCGCCATGCTGGCCGACGCGCTGCATCGGCTGGCAGCGATTCCCGAGCCGGTGGCACCGCCGCCGGCCGTGGTGCCGCGCGAGGTGACGATTGCGATGCAAATCGCCGCCCTGCGACGCGCCATGGGATCGGCGGGCAAGGTCGTGCTGCAGACCGTGCTGGCAGCATGCCGCAGCCGAACCGAGATCAGCGTCACGGTCCTCGCCATGCTGGAGCTCGTGCGCCGGCGACAGGCGACGGTGGAGCAGTCGGAGCTGTTCGGGCCGATCCTGATCCGCACCGTGGGCACGGAGGCAGGCTCGTGAACGACGAGCAGGACCTGGGCGCCTACTTCGAGGCGCTGCTGTTCATCGCCGAGCGACCTCTGACCACCACAGAGCTTGCCGAGCTGGCCGAGGTACCGGCGCTGCACGCCGAGGGGGCGCTGTCCGACATGGGCGAGCGCCTGGCCGAGGATGGCCGCGGGCTGCGCCTGCAGCGCCTCGCCGACGAATGGCAGCTCGTTACCGCGCCCGAGCTCGGTACGCGCCTGGCCGCCTATGCCGCACGGCAGGAGGCTCGGCTGTCCGGCCCTGCGCTCGAGGCGCTTGCGGTGGTCGCCTACCGGCAGCCTTGCACGCGGGCCGATGTCGACCGCGTGCGCGGCGTGGACTCCGACTACGTGATCCGCTCGCTGCTGCATCGCCGCCTGATCACAGAGGTCGGCCGCCGCGACACGCCCGGTCGGCCGATCCTGCTGGGCACGACGTTCACGTTCCTGGAGCGATTCGGGCTGACGTCCCTGGAGGAGCTGCCGCCGCTGTCCAGCGACGCGGCCGCACTGGCGGCGCTGACCGCCGCCGATACGGCAGTTGCCGAGGCGGCAGCGGAGCCGGCGGATGCCGGCTGAGCGTCTCCAGAAGATCCTGGCAAGGGCCGGCCTTGCCTCACGCCGGGGCGCCGAGGGGCTGATCCAAGCTGGACGGGTGACGGTCAACGGCCGGGTGGCAGCCATCGGGCAGTCCGCCGACCCGGAGGTTGACGAGGTGGCGGTGGATGGCCGCTCCATCTCGCGGGCGGAGGAGCCCATCCACTTCGCGGTCCACAAGCCTCGTGGCATGGTCTCCTCGTCGCAGGACGAGCGCGGGCGCCGCAGCGTGGTGCATCTGCTTGACGAGGCGCCGGGTTCGCACGCGGCGCGCCTCTGGCCGGCCGGCCGCCTGGACGTCGAGTCGGAGGGCCTCATGGTCCTCACCAACGACGGGGAGTGGGCCAACCGGCTGCTGCACCCGCGCTACGGCATGGAGCGCGAGTACGCAGTGCTGGTGGATCGGCCCCCGCAGCCGCGCGAGCTGGTCAGCCTGCTGGACGGCGTCCCGCTGGAGGATGGTCCCGCACGGCTGCTGGCGGCGCGCCCTGCTGCGCCACCCCGGGAGGTGGAGCGCGAGGAGGCAGAGACGGGCACCTGGCTGCGCGTGCGCGTCGGCGAAGGGCGCAAGCGCGAGGTGCGCCGCCTGATGGCCGCCGTGAACCTGCGCGTCCGGCGCCTGGTCCGCGTGCGCCTCGGCTCGCTGGGCATCAGCGGCCTGCGCAGCGGGCAGTGGCGCCAGCTCACTGCAGCCGAAGTGAACGCCCTGGTCGGACAGGCGGCTGCATCGAAGCCGCGGCGAGAAGAACGTGGAGCGGCCGCCCTGGCAGTGGCGATCGACGGGCCCTCAGGATCGGGGAAGAGCACCATCGGCTACGCGCTGGCACAGCGCCTGGGCGCGACCTTCGTGGATACGGGGCTGATGTACCGCGCCCTCACCCTCGCCGCGCTGGAGCGTGGCATGGACGTGGACGATGGCGAGGAGCTCGGCCGGCTGGCCGGCGAGGTGCGAATCGAGGTTCGAAGGCCCGAGGTGGGGCAGGATGACCGGCGCGAGACGGTCTTGCTGGACGGCCGCGACGTGACCCACCAGAGCCGCACGCCACGCGTGGATCGGGCGGTCAGCGCGGTCAGCCGACATGCGCCGGTGCGCAGCGCCATGGTCCGGCTGCAGCGTGCCGTCGCGCGGCGCCAGGACAGCGTGATGGTCGGCCGCGACATCGGCACCGTGGTGCTGCCCAACGCCACGCTGAGCGTCTTCCTGACGGCCACGGCCGCCGTGCGCGCGGCGCGGCGCGCCTCGGAGATGGGCCGGCCGGACCGCTTCGAGCGCTACCTGCATGAGATCGAGCAACGAGACGCGGCCGACAGCGGTCGCGCGGTTGCGCCGCTGCGCAAGGCGGACGGCGCCCTGGTCATCGACACCGGCGAGCTCGGCGTAGAGGCCAGCGTCGAGGAGATCGTCGGCCACCTGCCGGCGCGCTTCCGCCGCGCGGCGGCGATCGCATCGGGCCAGGGCTAATGCACACCTGGTTCTTCCATCCGGGCGCGATCATCACCAGCTGGCTGCTGTGGCTGTTCGGGCCCGGCAAGGTGGAGGGCCTGGAGCATGTCCCGCGCGAGGGCCCGGTGTTGGTGGTGGCGAACCATTCCTCGAATTTCGACCCGCTGTTCGTCGGCTGGGCAGTCGGACATCGGACGGGCCGGATCGTCCACTTCATGGCGAAGGACGAGATGAGCCGATGGCCGCTGATCGGCTTCCTGGCGCGCAGCTCCGGGGTCTTCTTCGTTCGCCGGGGGGAGGCTGATCGGGCCGCCCAGCGCAAGGCCTTCGACCTACTCGGCGCGGGGCGCATGATCGGCATCTTCCCGGAGGGCACGCGCAGCAGGAACGGCCAGATGCACGAGGCGAGGCCGGGTGGCGCGCTGCTGGCCATCAGGACCGGTGTGCCGGTGCTGCCGGTGGGCGTGGCCGGGACGCATCGGCTGTTTCCCGGGCGCAGCCGATGGCCGCATCGCAACCGGATCATGATCCGCATCGGGCAGACGTTCAGCCTGCCGGAGCAGGCAGAAGGCCTGGATCGCGCGGCCCTGCGTGCGGGCACCGACCGCATGATGAGCGCCGTCGCTGCACTCCTGCCGGAAGAGCAACGCGGGCGCTGGGGCTAGGTCCGAGCGAACCCCGCCAGCGGCGGGTGGGCGGTAACGGTGGCGCCGCCGAGCATGCGCGCCTTGTCCTGCAGCATGCCCATGACCTCATCTCCGACGCCGCCGTAGACGTCGATTGCCCGCAGCACGATGAACTCACCGACCTTGCGGAACTCGGGGCCACCGATCCGCAGGTGCAGCTCCAGCGACGCGGCGTCCGGATGGACGGCCACGACCCACATGGTCGAGGTCGGCTCGTCGAGGTGGATGCGATAGACCAGCAGCTGCGGCTCGCGCTCCTCGACGAAGTCGACCAGCCGCGCGATCGCCGCGCGCAGCGCCGCGACGTCCTGCGTGCGAATGTCCGAGCGATCGACGTAGACGATCGGCTCCGTCATGCGGATCAGGATATCCCCGAAATCGGCTCCTCCAGCCTCGCCAGATACAATTGAGGCGATGATCACCGCGACCACGCATCGCCCGGACGTGCGCATCGCCGAGCGCGCCGGCTTCTGCTACGGCGTGCGGCTGGCGATCGACAAGGCCAAGCACGCGCGCGAGCAGGGGGACGAGGTCACCACGCTCGGTCAGCTGGTGCACAACCCCGGCATCAAGGCCGACCTCTCCGACCGCGGCATCCGCACCGCCGACCTCGCCGACCAGGTCGAGGGTGGCACGCTCGTCATCCGCGCCCACGGCGTGCCGGCGTCCGAGATGGAGAAGCTGCGTTCCAAGGGGGAGGACCTGCAGGTCATCGACGCCACCTGCACCTGGGTGCTCCAGTCGCAGAAGGCCGCCCGTGAGCTGGCTGATGCCGGCTACACGGTGTGCATCATCGGCCACGAGGACCACCCCGAGGTCAAGGGCGTCCGCTCCTACGCCGGCGAGAGGCACGTCGTGGTGGACGACATGGACCGTTCCACCTGGGAGCGCGTCCCGCACACCAAGAAGCTGGGCGTCCTCTCGCAGTCGACCATCCTGCCGCACAAGCTGGAGGAGTTCGCCGCCTTCTGCCTGCGCCGATGCCACGACCTGCGCGTCGTCAACACCGTGTGCCCGGTGACCTTGACCCGCCAGGACGACTCGGTTCGCCTGGCCGCCGAGGTCGACGCCATGCTGGTGGTCGGCGGCAAGAACTCCTCGAATACCAAGGAGCTGGCGGTGAAGTGCCGCGAGGTGTGCGAGGAAACCGTGCACATCGCCGATGCGGATGAGCTCGAGGCCGACTACGCCTCCTGGCTCGCGGGGAAAGGGCACATCGGGATCACGGGCGGAACGTCCACGCCCGAGGTGGACCTGGAAGAGGTCCGCGACCGCATCTACGCGCTCACTGCCGCGTAGGCACACCCGGCAGCAGCCGCTCCTTGACCCGGCTGTCCTAATTCACGTGTGCAGAGCGTTAACTCGCGGGCGAGCTTTGTTTTGCTACCTAATGCGTCACCGGGCGTGAATTAGGCGCCCTCGGGGGCCATTTCCGTCCGCTAGTGCTCCCCTGGTGTGAATTAGGACCGTTCGGCGCTCGGTGAGCGGCGAGTCCGCGCCCGAACGGGACGGGCGCTAGCCGCCGGTCACGCCGCCGACCACTTCGCCCAGCAGCCGCCGCAGGCGGCGGCGGAGCACCTTGTAGGAGAGGCGCCGTCGCGCGATGTCGTAATTGTGGGCAGCGATCCGCGCCTGGGATTCCGGATGCGCCAGGGCGTGGCGGACCGCGGCCACGGTCGCGTCGGTCACTTCGCCGTCGATCTCGATGAACTTCAGGCCAAGGGGCGCGATATCCGACACGTACACCGGATATCGGTTCACGACCACGGGCTTGCCGTAGAAGATGGCCTCGATCAGCGCGTTGCCGTAGCCCTCGTACAGCGAGGGATAGGTGATCAGGTCGGCCGCCAGGTACGCGTCGTGGAGCGTGTTGGCGGGGCGCACGGGCTTGCCGTCCAGGTCCGGCTCGAAGCGGTCCGCGGCATAGCGCAGCTGGACCCCGCGCTGCTCGGCCAGCCGCTCGAGCTGGACGAGGTAGTCCAGGCCCTCGTCGCCGGCGGGGGAGGTTATGAGCAGCACCGACTCGGGATCGCCCAGCCTGCTGACCAGCTCGATCGCCAGCTCGATGCCCTTGCGTGGCACCACGCGGGTCGGCTGCACGACCAGCAGGCCGCCCTCGCCCATGCCGAGCTCGTTGCGCATCCGCCGCCGGGTGGCGGGGTGCGGGCGTGGCCGCGGCTTCTCGAAGTCGAAGACGTTCGGCACCACCATGGATGCGAGGCCCCGGCGCCGCCGCAGCTCGCCGGCGGCGATGGAGTTGATGCTGACATGCCGCACGTTCGGCAGGTCTGGCGGGAAGGCATGCGCCAGCACCTCCGGCACCACGCACTGTGCGAAGCGCTCGCGCTCCCACCAGTAGTCGTGGTTGTGGCTGATCGTCCGCAGCATCCGGTTCTCGACCACCCGCCGCAGTGCAAGTCCCAGCGGCAGGTGCATGGGGATGGCCCACGCGTTCTCCACGATCAGCGTGTCGATCGCCTCGCTCTCGACCCAGTGGTCGAGCACTGGAAAGAGCAGGCCGGTCAGCCGCTCCAGCTCCTCGCGCACGGCCTGCGGGTCGCTGTCCGGGTCGAAGGCCGCTGCGGTGACGCGAGCGGCCGGTGGCCACCCGAAGTGCATCGGTGGGATCAGTCGGGCGCTGGCGCGCAGCGCGTCGACCTCGCCGGCGCACAGCGCGACCTGGTGGCCCATGCGCTCCAGTGCCATCTCCCACTTGGCGGTCTCGAACGTCACGCCATCGACGCCCGCCAGCCGCGTGGAGACGATCCCGATGCGCATGGCGCTCATCCTATCGGCGTGGACTGAGCACGGATTGCATCGACGCGCCCCGTACACTCGCCTCGACATGATTCGATGCCCGAACTGCGCCGAGGAAAACCCCGAGCGGGCGCGCTTCTGCCTGAGCTGCGGCACCGCGCTCGAAGGCGCGCCAGCGGCAGCTGAAGTCCGCAAGACGGTGACCATCGTCTTCGCTGACGTGGTCGGCTCAACGAGCCTCGGAGAGCGGACCGATCCGGAGTCCACGCGACGCATGCTGTCGCGCTACTTCGACGCGATGCGATCGGTGATCGAGCGGCACGGCGGAAGTGTCGAGAAGTTCATTGGTGATGCGGTCATGGCGGTCTTCGGCATCCCCGTGCTGCACGAGGACGACGCGCTGCGTGCCGTGCGTGCCGCCAGCGAGATGCGCTCGTCCGTGGTGCTGCTGAACCAGGAGCTCGCCGGCGCAGGCTGGTCTCCGATCTTGCTCCGCATCGGCGTCAACACCGGCGAGGTGGTCGCCGGCGAAGCAGCCCAGGGTCACACCTTGGTCACCGGCGACGCGGTGAACGTCGCCGCTCGGCTCGAACAGGCGGCCGATCCCGACGAGATCCTCCTTGGCGAAACGACCCATCGGCTGGTGCGGGATCAGGTCGAGGCTGAGCCGATACCTCCGCTCGAGCTGAAGGGCAAGGCAGAGCCGATGCCGGCCTTCCGGCTGACGAACGTGGGCGAGGGCGGGCCGATGCGCCGGCATGACACGCCGCTCGTCGGCCGCCGCCGGGAGCTGCAGCTCCTGCGGGAGGCATTCGATCGGGCCAACGAGGAGCAGGCCTGCTACCTGTTCACGCTGCTCGGGACGGCGGGAGTTGGCAAGTCGCGGCTCGTGCACGAGTTCCTGGGCGAGATGCGTGAGCGCGCCCAGGTGCTCAGGGCCCGATGCCTCCCCTACGGCGAGGGCATCACCTTCTGGCCGGTGATCGAGCTCGCGCAGGCGGCCGCCGGCATCGAGATCGATGAATCGCCGGCGTCTGCCGTCGAGAAGCTGCGAACCCTGCTCGAGGAAGTGCCGGAGCGCGATCCAATCCTTGACCGCGTCTGTCCCACCATCGGCCTCTCTTCCGACGTCGTGCCCACCCAGGAGGCGTTCTGGGGCGTCCGCAAGTTCCTCGAGGCGGTCGCCACCGCGAAGCCGCTGATCGTGGTCATTGACGACCTCCACTGGGCCGAGCCAACCATGCTGGACCTGGTTGAGCACATCGCCGACTGGTCGCGCGAAGCACCGATTCTGTTACTGGCGATCGCTCGCCCGGAGCTGCTTGACGCGCGCCCGCAGTGGGGCGGCGGCAAGCTGAACGCGACGACGATCCTGCTCGAACCGCTGGCCGCGGAGGATTCGGCCGCCCTGATCGCCAACCTCGTCGAGGACGCGGACCTGGCGCGCACGCTCCAGGAGCAAATCGGCGATACCGCCGAGGGGAATCCGCTATTCGTCGAGGAGCTGGTGGGGATGCTGCGCGATCAGGGCATCCTGCGGCGCGAGGACGGTGGCTGGCAGGCGGTTGGCGATTTGGGGACGCTTGCGGTGCCCCCCAGCATCTCGGCGCTGGTGGCCGCCCGGCTCGACCACCTTGAACCGATGGAGCGAGATCTCATCGGTCGCGCTTCGGTGGTCGGCAAGATCTTCCAGCGCTCGGCAGTGACGGAGCTCTCCCCGCCGGAGGGGCGGACCGATCTCGGCACGCGCCTCATGATGCTGGTGCGCAAGGAGCTTGTCCGGCCGGACAGATCGGCCGCGGTCGGGGACGAGGCGTTCCGCTTCCGGCACCTCCTGGTCCGTGACGCTGCGTACGCATCGCTCACCAAGGAGCAACGGGCCGATCTCCACGCCCGCTTTGCAGACTGGCTGGAGCGCATCGCCGGAGAACGGCTGATCGAGTACGAGGAGGTGATCGGCTACCACGTCGAGCAGGCATATCAATATCGCTCAGAGCTGGGCCTCACCGACGAGCTGACAACAGGACTGCGTGATCGGGCCGCCGGACGGTTGAGGGCCGCAGGTCTGCGCGCCAGGGCACGAGACGACACCCATGCTGCGGCGAGCCTTCTGTCGCGGGCAGCGGCCCTTACACGTGACGAGCGAGAGCGAGTTGTCCTCCTTCTTGACGTCGCCGACGCGATGGCGCTGCTCGGTGACGTCCAGGGAGCGAATCGCATGTTCCTGGAGGCTCGGGAAGCCGCGGTACGCGCCGATGACGAGCTCCTTACGGTGCGCGCCGAGCTGGAGCGCGCCGTTTTCGAGCAGACCACAAACCCCTCATCAGATGAGGCCGGCCTGGTAGCAACCGCAGACCGCCTCGCCGCCATGGCCGAGCAGCGCGGCGACAGCAAGGCGCTGGCCGTGGCTGAGCACTCCCGAGCGATGGTGTTCCTCAACCATTGCCAGTGGATGGACAACCTCCGGGCGCTCGAGAGGGCTCGCCCTCTACTGAACCGTGACGAAGACCCCCGACTCTGGATGCGCATCTCGGGGATGATCAGGAACTCGCTGCATTGGGGACCTGTGCCGTCGGATGAAGCGATTGCCCGCATCGAAGCGGCAGCGAAGGAGGATTCGACTCCAGCCGCGAACCTGCTGATCGACACGGCACCGCTCCTCGCGATGCGCGGACGCTTCGACGAAGCACGGTCGCGGGTCGATGCGGCTAGGCGCTTCTTCGAGGAGCGAGGCATGCTGCTTCGTCTGGGCAGCATTCCCTTGTCAACGGGCCGGATCGAGATGCTCGCCGGATATCTCGAAGCGGCCGAGGCCGAGCTATCGGCCGGGATCGAGCTCCTGCAACGCGTGGGCGAGACCGGAGTGCTCTCGACATTGGCCTCGTTCCAGGCTCACGTCCTGTATCGCCTCGGTCGCCTCGAAGAAATGAAGGCAGCCATCTCGCTCGCCCAGAAAACTGGCGCCCCGGATGACATTTCCACCCAGGCCGGCTGGCGACTGGTCGCTGCCATGGCGGCAGCCGACGAGGGCGCGCAGCGCGAGGCGGAGACCCTGATTGCCGAGGCGGTCGCATTGATTGAGCCCACTGACTTCCTGGAGCTTCGCGCGGACGTGTATGAGGCGCGCGCACACGTGGAAGCAAAGGCGGGAAGGCCCGAGGCCTGGAACGCCGCGCTCCTGCAGGCACTGGCTGACCACGAGTCGAAGGGCAACCTGGTTGCCGCGCAGCGGATGCGCGAGCTGATCGCGAAGGGACCTGCCTAGACTGCGGGCATGCCATCCGCCTCCCTGCCCGTGGTTGCCATCGTCGGGCGACCAAACGTCGGCAAGTCAACGCTGTTCAACCGGCTCATCGGGGAGCGGCTGGCGATCGTGGAGGACGTCCCGGGGACGACCCGCGATCGCGTCTATGGCATCGGCGAATGGAACGGCCGCCGCTTCACGCTGGTGGATACCGGAGGCCTGGAGCTGGAGCCGGGCAGCCACATCGAGGAGAGGGTCCAGGACCAGGCCCGCGTCGCGATGGAAGAAGCGGACGTCATCCTGTTCGTGGTGGACGCCGCGGCCGGCCTGGCGCCGCTCGACCATGAGCTGGCGGATAGGCTCCGGCGCACCTCCAAGCCAAGCATCCTGGTCATCAACAAGGCCGACAACCCCCGCCGTGAGCTGGAGGGCGCCGAGTTCTACGCGCTCGGCATGGACCCGGCCATCACTGTCAGTGCGCAGCACGGCCGCAACACCGGCGACCTGGCGGATCTGCTGGTTGACGCGCTGCCGCCTCCATCGGCTGCCGAGCAGGCACCTGGCTGGACCGATGACGATGTAGCGCCAGGCGACCTGGAGGAGCTGGCGGAAACGGAGATGGGCCCACCTCGGGTCGCTATCGTCGGCCGCCCGAACACCGGCAAGTCCACCTTCGTCAACCGCGTGCTGGGCCAGGAGCGAATGATCGTCTCGGATATCCCCGGCACCACCCGGGACCCGGTGGACACCACGGTGGTGGTCGACGACGAGCCGATGGTGCTGGTCGACACCGCCGGCATCCGCCGTCGCGGCTCGGTGCAGCAGGGGATCGAGCGCTATTCGGTCCTGCGCTCCATGAAAGCCATCGATCGGGCCGATGTGGCGGTCGTCATGACCGATGCGATCGAGGGCTACACGGCGCAGGACGCGCACGTGGTCGGCCACGTGCTCGAGGCCGGCAAGGGCATCGTGCTGGTCCTGAACAAGTGGGACGCGGTGGAGAAGGACGGCCATACCGCGGATGAGTGGCTGAAGGTGCTGCGCCGCGAGGCGCCGTACCTGGTCTGGGCCGACATCGTCTTCGCGTCAGCCATGACTGGCCAGCGCGTAGAGCGCATCCTGCGCGAGGCGCGCCGTGTCGCCGACGAGCGCTATCGGCGCGTGCCCACCGCCGACCTCAATCGGGTGGTGACCGATGCGGTCCGCGCTCATCCGCCATCCCACGTGCGCAACCGGTTGGGCAAGGTGCTGTACGCGACCCAGGTGGCGGTCGCGCCACCGACCTTCGTCGTCTTCGTCAACGACCCCGAGCTGATCCACTTCAGCTATCGGCGCTACCTGGAGAACCGGATTCGGGACGAGTACGGGTTCCTGGGCACGCCGATCCGCCTCATCTTCCGCCAGCGCGCCTCGGAGGAAGCCGCGCGCCGCTCAGCCCGCCCGCGCCGCCGCGTGGCTGCTCGGAAACGCCGCTGACCAGGCCACGGGTGGCGCGGATCCAGCGGCAATCTGCGCAAATGTTCAGCTTGTCGAAGTTTGCGGCGCTGCTGGCGCAGGTTCGCAGCGGCGCTGAGTGTGGTCGCGGCCAAGAACCTGGTCGGATTGCCACCAGCCGCACAAGCTGGCGCCTTCGTCGGCCGGGAACCGATGGCAATGTTGATCACGTGAATATCTGCCCGAGTCGCAGGCGCCAGGCGCGTCGCGCGAACCAGAGCCGACTCCCAGGAACCTCCGCCGGCCGAGCCGCAGCGATACGCGCCACAATGCACGGGTGACGCGGATCCTGGTCTACACCGGCAAGGGCGGCGTGGGGAAGACGAGCGTGGCAGCCGCCACAGCGCTGCACTGCGCGGATCGCGGCCTGCGCACCATTGTGCTGTCGACGGACATCGCGCACTCCCTTGGCGACGCATTCGCGGTGGAGCTCGGCCCCGAACCGACGCAGATCGTGCCGAACCTGTGGGGCCAAGAATCCGAGGTCTTCCACAACGTGCAGAAGTACTGGGGCCGGATCCAGGAATACGCCGCCAGCGTCCTGCGTTGGCGCGGCCTGGACGACGTGATGGCCGACGAGATGACCGTGCTGCCCGGCATGGATGAGGTCGGCAGCCTGCTGTGGATCGCCGAGCACCACGACTCCGGCGACTACGACGTCGTGGTCGTGGACGCAGCCCCCACCGGCGAGACGCTGCGGCTGCTCTCGTTGCCAGAAGCGGGCCGCTGGTGGATGGAGAAGATCGAGCCCATTGGGCGCCGCATCTCCAAGCTCACCGGTCCGCTGATCCAGCGGGTGGTCGGCATGCCAATGCCCGGCGGCGACGTGTTCGACGCGGGCGAAGAGCTGTTCCGGAAGCTCGAGCATATGCACGCGCTGCTGATCGACCCGGCCAAGACATCGATCAGGGTCGTGCTCACGCTCGAGCAGGTGGTGATCAAGGAGGCGCAGCGCTCGTTCACGTATTTCCACCTGTACGGCTATCCCACCGACCTGGTGGTCGCCAACCGGATCCTGCCCGACCACCAGTGGCAGTATTTCCGCGGCTGGTACGAGGCGCAGCAGCGCTATGGCCCGATGGTGGAGCAGACCTTCGCCCCCATCCCGGTGCGCACCGCGCCGTTCTTCGACCGCGAGGTGGTGGGGGTCGAGATGCTTCGCGAGCTCGGCCGCGCGATCTACGAGGACACCGACCCGACCTCGCACTTCTACCACGGTCGGCCGTACACCGTGGAGCGCCAGGACGGCGAGTTCCTGCTCAGCGTCGAGCTTCCGTTCGCGGCGAAGGACGAGATCGCCCTGTCGCGGCACGCGGACGAGATCATGATCGACGTCGGCAACTGGCGGCGGAACCTGGTGCTGCCGCGGATCCTCATCGACGCGCCGACGCTCGGCGCAAAGTTCGACGACCATGTGCTGAAGATTCGGTTCGCAGCCGAGCCGCGGATGACCAATGGAGGTGGCAAGCGTGGATGACCAACACCGGGCCGATGACCTGGAGGCCAGAATCGGCGATCTCGAACGCCGCATGCATGCCGGCAGTGGCAGCGGCGGTGGGAGCCGCCGGGAGGGGATCGAGACGGCTTTCTGGGCGCTGATGCACGATCTGTTCCCACAGGAGACCCGCAAGCATATGAAGGCCGCAGGCCGCGAGCAGCTGATGGCCGCGCGCAGCTACCTCGACCACTGGATCAAGAAGCTCGACGAGGAGCAGGCAGCGCAGCCGGTCGAGCGCGAGCAGATCGCAGTCGAATAGCCACGCCGTCCAATAGCAGCAACGAAGCGTGACGGGGCAGATCGGGGTCATCGGCGCCGGGGCCTGGGGCACGACCCTGGCCGTGATGCTGGCCGCCGGGGAGCGGCCGGTCAGCCTCTGGGCGCACACCGCCGAGGCGGCCAACGAGCTGGAGGCGCATCGCGAAAATCACCGCTACCTGCCGGGTGTCACCCTCCCGCCGAACGTCCGGATCGCCACCGACGACGCGTTCCTGGCCGAGCCGCACCGCGCCTACCTGCTGGCCGTGCCATCGGCCCATCTGCGGCAGACCTTGCGGCAGTTGAAGCCCTTTTTGGATCCGAATGCCGCGCTGCTGAGCCTGGTAAAGGGCATCGAGGCCGACAGCCACCTGCGGATGAGCGAGGTGGTGAACCAGGAGCTGCCGGGTCGCGGGGTGGCGGTGCTATCCGGCCCCAACCTGGCGCGCGAGATTGCGGCCGGCAAGCCGGCGGGGACCGTGGTTGCCTCGGCCGACGCGAACCTGGCGCAGGAGATGTCGTCGTTGCTGGGATCGGATCACTTCCGCGTGTACACGAACCCCGACGTGGTCGGCGTCGAGCTGAGCGGCGCCCTGAAGAACGTGGTGGCGCTGGCGGCCGGCATGGTGGACGGGCTGGGCTTCGGCGACTCGGCCAAGGCCGGCATCGTGACCCGTGGCCTGGCCGAGATCACGCGACTGGGCGTGGCCGCGGGCGCGCATCCCATGACCTTCGCCGGCCTGGCCGGTGTTGGTGACCTGATCGCCACCTGCATGAGCCCGCTGTCGCGCAACCGGCGAGCTGGCGAGCTCATCGGCTCGGGAATTCCCTGGCCCGATGCCTCCGCGCAGCTGAATGGCGTGGCGGAGGGCGTGACCACCGTCCACGGCGCCCTGGCGCTGGCTGCCGCGCACCGCGTGGAGCTGCCCATCGCCGAACAGGTTGCGGCCGTCATCCATGACGGGCGGCCGCCGATGGCTGCCGTGGCCGAGCTGATGGGCCGCCAGCCGAAGGACGAGCTGGCCGAGGCGCGAGCGTGAGCGGCGAACGCCGAACCCTGCTTACCCTCTTGCTGGGCCTCCTCTCGGCGGGCGTCGGCCTCGTCCTGATCGGCATTGGCGTCATCACCCGGCAGGAGCGCGCCGTGTCGGCGGGCCGCCGCCGGTTCCACGGCAGCGCGTTCGAGCGGCGATGGATCTCCGACCAAGCCGAACGGGTGCGGCACGAAAAGATCGTGGCCGATCGGCTGGACCTGGACGACGGCGACGGCCACCTGGAGCTTGCTGATGCGGCGCAGCGGCTGGGCATCAGCGTCAGCACCGTGCGTCGGCGGGTGCGCAGCGGCAAGCTTGAGGGTGTCTACCAGGATCAACGGCTGGTGGGCGTGGTCCTGCCCGGCGAATGAGCCGAACCGCCGCCCGCGACGAGCTGCGGCACCTTGCCGCGCGGCACGGGCTGGAGCTGCTGCGTGTCACCGCTGTGACGGCACTACCGCAGGACCGCGAGCGCATGGCCGACAGCGCGGCCGCGGGGCGAATGGGCAGCATGGGCTGGATGGGCGGCGACCGCCCGGCGACAGCCACCGACCCGCGCCGCCACGACCCCCAGGCGCGCTCGCTCATCGTGGTCGCGGCGCCGTACGACAACGGACGCGCTGCCTGGGATCCGGCGCCGGATGCCCTGGCAGGAGCACTGGCTCCGGTCCTGAGCGGCGAGCCGCAGCGTCCCGCGGGACGCATCGCCCGGTACGCGCTGGGCAGCGACTACCACCGCTCCCTGCGCGGCCGCCTGGAGGCGCTGGCCGGGGACCTTCGCTCGGCCGGTGTCGAGGCGGGACAGACCGCGTACGTCGATGACCGTCCGCTGGCGGAGCGCGCCTACGCCGCGCGCGCCGGCCTGGGCTGGATCGGCAAGAACACCAACCTGCTGACCCACGCGACCGCCGGCTCGTGGGTCTTCCTGGGCACCATCATGTCCAGCGCGGAGCTCCAGCCGGACGAGCCCATCCGCAGCAGCTGCGGGGGCTGCACGCGCTGTCTGGACGGATGCCCGACCGGCGCGCTCATCGGTCCCCAGACGATCGACGCGCGGCGCTGCATCAGCTACCTGACCATCGAGCATCCCGGCGCGCTGTCCTCGCAGGAGGCATCGGCCCTTGGAGATTGGATTTTCGGCTGCGACATCTGCCAGGAGGTCTGCCCGGTCAACGCGGAGGCGGATGACCCGGGCTCCATGCTCGTGCCACTTATCCCTTTGATCGAGTGGCTCCTGCCCATCGGCTCACGCGCGTTCACGCGCGCGGTGGGGAATACCGCGCTCACCCGTGCCGGCAGGCATCGGCTCCTGCGCAATGCGATCGCGGCCCTGGCGAATGCCGGTCCGCTGAGCGCGGACGCCAGGGGACTCCTGCGGCGGGCAGCCTCCGAGGCGCGTCCGGAGGTTGCCGCCCAGGCGAGGATGGCCTTGGCTGAGGGACGCCCCGCTAGCTCCTGAGGTCGCGCCGGGCGATGCCCCACGCGCCGAGAGCCATGCCCCCCAGTGCCAGCACCAGGCACGCCACCACGCCGACCAGGTCCCACTCGCCGATCATGGGGCGGCCCATGTGGGCCGTGAGCGTGAGCTGCCGGGTCCAGTCGGGCCAGCTCAGCGCCTCACCCAGCACGTCGAGCAGGTAGGTCGCCACCACCAGCAGTGCGACCGTTTCGGCCGCGACGCTCGTGCGGAAGATGCCGCCGATGGCCAGGCCAACACCCGTGGCCGCGAGGGCGAACAGCCCGAGCGTCAACGTCCCCAGGAACGGAGTGAGCACGTCGCTCCCTGATCCGGCCGCGCCGATTGCCACGCCGGCGGCCAGGAGCAGCGTCATCAGTGCCACTCCGGCGAACATGCCAAGCCCTGCCCGAACGGCCCAGGCGGCACGTGCCAGCGGCGTCGCCAGCACCATCTCGAGCCTGCCCGTCGTCTCGTCGGAGGCCCAGCCGGACACCAGCGTGGCGCCGGCCAGGCCGGCAACGATGAACAGCAGCTGCAGCATCAGCTGCAGGAAGCCCCCCGCGTTGGGCTGGAAGCCGGGGAAGATCGACTGGAATACCTTCATCAGGTCCGGCGACTTCCCGACGGCGTCGGACAGTGACGGGCTGATGCTGGCCATCACCAGCATGAAGGCGCCAAGGCCAAAGCCCCAGGCCAGTGCCAGCGGCAGGCGCTCGGCGAACGAGCGGCTGATCGGGCCACCCAGGCCCACGGCGATGCGCGGTGCGCGCCCCGGCAGGCGGATACCCGGCGATGTCGCTGCGCCGATGTCGCGTCGCGCGAAGATCCAGATGCCCAGCGGCAGCAGGACCAGCGGTACCAGCGCCAGCGGTAGCACGGAAAGCCAGTGGAACTGCCCTGCCAGCGGCACGTGGTCGTAGGTCCACGCCCAGGGCGTGAGCACGGTGAGCGCCCCCAACCCGGGGATCACGGAGTGGTAGCCCTGGGCGATCCAGCCCACCACGAGCAGGCCGCCGGCCACGCCCACCCCCGCGGCCCTGCCCCAGAACTGGGAGACCACAAGCGCCAGGCTGCCGAAGGCAAGGGCCATCAGGCCGATCCACGCCGCGAAGCCAAACGCACCCGCGAAGGACACCTGGTCGGACGCAGACTTGGCATACGCGGCGCCTCCAGCCCAGGCGGCAAGCGTCTGGATGGCGACGATGATGGCCAGCAGCGTCACGTGCGCGCCGACCTTCTGAACTGCGATCTGCTGCTTCGAAAGCGGTGTCGCTGCCAGCAGGTCCAGGCTGCCCCGGCGCGCCTCGCCCACCAGCGTGCCGGACAGTGCCAGGATCGACCACATGCCGGCGAAGACCACGAATATCGACCCGTACTTCCACGACACGTAGCCGCCCAGGGTGTCGATGTTCACCGGATTGCCGGCCATGCCCGATGCCGTGACGCCCAGCTGTCGCACCAGGTTGACGATCTCCTGCCGCGCCTCCGGCGTCGAGTAGATGCTCGAGACCGCGCCCAGGACCACGAACTGGAAGACGCCCAGGAAGATCGCGGCGATCAGGAAGGCGCGCCGCGAGTCGCGAATCGACTTTCCATAGACGCTGCCGAAGCCAATGAGGCGGCTGCGCAGGGAGATCTGCTGGGAATGGGCGACGGCCGCAGTCATGACGCCACCTCGCCGGCCGTGCCGGCCATCGGCGCAGCGCCTTCGCTGTCGCCCTGCGGACCGTAGACGGCCAGGAACGTCTCCTCGAGCGTCGGCTCGCGCGAGATGAAGTCGGACAGGTCATAGCCGGCCGCAGTCTTGACGACGGGGGTGATGGGACCGGACACCCGCATCCGCAGCACGTGGTCCTCCGCGACGACCTCGCTGACGCCCGGCAACGCAGAGAAGACAGCCGTTGGCACCGGGCCGGCGAAGACGAGCTCCACGGTGTGATGTGCCATGTCGCGCAGCGCTTCGACGCGGTCGACCTTCACCAGCCGCCCCTCGCGGATGATGGCCACGCGATCGCAGGTGCGCTCCACCTCGGACAGGATGTGGCTCGACATGAACAGCGTCCGTCCCTCGGCCTTGGCCTCGCGGATGACTGAGTAGAACGCCTGCTGCACCAGCGGGTCCAGGCCCGATGTCGGCTCGTCCAGCATCAGCAGCTCCGGCCGGTGCTGCAGCGCCACGATGAGCCCGATCTTCTGCTTGTTGCCCTTTGAGTACTCGCGGAACTTCCGCGACGGATCTACGTCCAGGCGCTCGATCAGATCGGCCTGGTAGGCGGGGTCCACGCCACCGCGAAGGTTGGCGAAGTACTCGATCGTCTGGCCGCCTGTCAGCTTGTCGTAGAGGACGAACTCTCCGGGCAGGTAGCCCAGGCGCTTGTGGATGGCGACCGGGTCGACGGTCGTGTCAATCCCGAAGATTTCGGCACGCCCGCTGGTCGGCCGGATGTGGTCGAGCAGCGTCCGGATCATGGTCGTCTTGCCCGCGCCGTTGGGGCCCAGGAAGCCGAAGGCCTCGCCCTCCGGGATGTCGAGGTCGACCTCGATGATCCCGCGGTGGGTGCCGTACGACTTGGTGAGCTGTTCCGTGTGGATCAGCGATGTCATGAGCTGGTGCTTTCTTCCCTCCTGTGCCAATGCTCGAGGATCAGTGGAAACTCGTCCTCGAAGAACCGATAGACGTCATCGAGCTCCCGCAGCCGGGCCCGCGCCGTTTCCGGACGGTCAGCCATGAGCTCCAGGCCGCGGCTCGTCAGCCTCCGCGCTTGGCGGATCGGCTCCATCACGCCGTCCACCGCGAGCGTCATGGTCCCCTCTGCGGCCCGATACACGGCCTGCCGTTCGCCGCGTCGCGTCGTCCGCCGGACCCAGCCGGCATTCATGAGCAGGCGCGTCATGCTGCTGACGGTGCCCAGGCTCACGCCCAGGGCTGCGGAGATCTGCGCTGCTGTCTGCTCGGGGGGCTCGGAGACCTGCAGGTAGGAGAAGATCCTGCCGGCGGCGCGGGGGACGCCGCGGGTCTCCATCAGGGCCGCGAAGCCCTCGATGAACTCGTCGTAGTGGTGGATGGACGGGGGAGCGTCTTTGTCTGGGATCGGGGTCATGCCGTGGGTTATTCTGCGCCGCTTCCCAGATTTCTGTCAACTCCGAAATGTGCGAAGTGAATTTGGTTGAGGTCTCGTGGCTCCTGCCGGGGCGCTGTCGTAGACTGCGAGCCACGGTCGGGGCGTAGCGCAGCCTGGTAGCGCACCTGAATGGGGTTCAGGAGGTCGAAGGTTCGAATCCTTTCGCCCCGACCAAATATCCGGGCACCAAATGAGGCCCTCAGCGCGGTCGGGTGATCCACACGGAGACCGTTACCCCATAACACGATCGCGGTGCTGGGACGCACCGCCCCGCTTGCGACCCCGGGGTGAAGGGGTAGGCTGTCAACCTGTTGGCCGGCGGTTTCAACGCGGGCCGAGGAGTGGGGTTCACCCGGCTTCTGCCCGCTGCAGAACCCCTCATGGAGGAGATGGTAAATGTCGATTCGTCGTGGGCTCGCGGCCTCGCTGCTGGCGTGCACCTTGTTAGTCGGCACGGCTGGCGTGGTGCTCGGACACGAGTGCGTAATATCTAGCCGATCGGCGCAGGGTGATGCTGGCGCGCTGCACTCGAGTCGCTGGTCCAACCTCACACTGGCTGATGTCTTCGGGTTCATCAACTCAGACGTGGGTGGACCAGCCCTCTCCCCGGAGCAGATCTCGTGGGCGGTGGATGAGGCGATTGCAGAGGGACTACCGGCTGGCGGATGGGTGATTCGAAGCGACAAGACGATTGGCGAGGGTTCGAGCAATCCGAACCTTGCTGACGGCAAAGGGCTCGACCACTTGGTCGACCTCGTCGGAGCACGGATCGTCGCCATCTATTTCGCCGCGCTCAGTCACTAGGCGAGGCTGGGCTAGCCTCGGCCAGACTCCGTGGCAGCATTGGCCATCCTGACCCCAGCCCCTCTTGTGGGCCGGGGTCAGGAGTCGCGGCGGGTGAAGATCGAAATCTGGTTCGCCGAGACGTCCTCGCCTTCATGATCGCCGTCGTCACCAGAATCGCTCATTGGCCGAAGCATTTGCTCCAGGTGGGACCGGTTTTAGTATTCGGGCCAAAAGTCCACGGTCGGAGAATGCAGCATGACCCGGGTCCTCAAGGCCATCCTGGTTTCCTGCGCTGCTGCGGTATTGGCCGCGTGCGGGACTACGCAGTCGACCATCTTCAGCAGCGTGGGCGAGCGCGAGTCAGCGATGGCGTCACCGTCTCCGACGCTTGCCGGCACGCCAGCGCAGGCGACCGAGTTTGCCTCTCGTCGTTATGGCTACTCGCTCACCCTTCCCGCAGGCTGGGTCGGCGGGCAAGCCTTTCGCACTTGGGATGGCACGGGAGCGCCAGGATACGACGGGCTTTCCGTCGATCGTTTCTCGGCTCCGGCAGGACAGCTCACCGTGTGGGCATATGCCGCTCCGTTCGATGGCAGCCTGAGCGAATGGACGGCGGCCGCAGTGCGAGCCGCCGCAACGGACCATCCGTGCCCAACGCAGCCTGCGACGAATGAAGAGCTGCTGATAGGCAAGGAGGCGGCTCGCCTACTCGGCTCGCACTGCCCGCCGGTCGGGGGCCTGTTTGTCATGACGGCAGTAACAGTTCACGGAGCCACTGGCTTTGTATTTGCCGTCCAGGACCCGTCGCGTGCCACGTCAGACGAAGCGGTCCGCTCCGCCTTTCTCGAACTCATCACCACGGTCCAGTTCTCGGGCAGTTGATCGCGATGGCCCAACTCGGAGCCCTCTCACCGGCATGGGTATCCGCTGAAGCTTCCCTGCCGCTCGGCTGGCAAGTCCGGGGCTTGTACCGCTTCGAGGAAGGGTGGATCAGCGTGGCCGAAGGGCCTGCCTTGGCTAAAGGTTCGGTCGAGGAGCAATGCTGGCAGGCGATCGGTGATTTCGAATCACTGGGTGCAGCCTGACACGCAGGTGGCGTTTACTTACAAAGCGTGCCAGCTCATTTAAACCCTTTTGGCAGGTTGCTCGAAGTACCTGGGCCTCCGAGGAGCACCTAGGCCGAGGGGGCTTTGGGGCTATGGGTCGATGCGCCAGAGGTGGCCGAAGTCATACGAGGTCACCCAGACCGTGTCGAAGGCCAGCACAACTGAGCCGCCACCCTTCGTCGCGTTGATGACCTCGAGAGGCTCATAGCTCCGGGCGTCGAATCGCGTGAGGAACGTCGACGCGCTCCGAACCCAGATACCGGTCTCGCCGGCCACGACCTCACCCGTAGTGCCGATCGGCCCGGCAGGAACTTCGGCCTGAACATCGAAGGTCCTCGGATCGACCCGGATGACCGTCGTCTGTCCCCTTGCTCCTCCTCCCTCCTCGTTCGCATGAAGGGAAATCCACAGGCTGGCGAGGCCGGCCGACACGAAGAATGGCTGCGGCAGGCCGTCCATCACCGTTTCGACCGTTCCCGTGGTGGGATCGACCCGCAGGAGAAGCCCGTCGTCGACGCTCGTGATCCAGAGGTAGCCGTATGCAGCAGTCATGGTGCCGGCGACGTGACCGAGCGCAATGGTCACCGCCCTTCCGGTTCGCGGATTGATGCGCAGCAGGGAGTTGGCCGGCTCGACGCCGGCTTGGCTGGTGAAGGCCCACACGCTGCCGCCTGCCACAGCGAGGCGCGTTTGGCCGATGGCCGGCACGTCGATCACGGCCGTCACTCTGTTCGTCGCCGGGTCGATGCGGGCGATGCCGTCCCCAGCGCACGCCCAGATCGACCCGAAGCCAGCCGCCAGTCCGTTGCAAAGCCGCCCGGGCACGAGGATCTCGGCCAGGATCTCGTTGGTGTCCGGATCGACGCGGGTTACGGCAGGCTTCGGCCGATCAGCAGCCACGACCCAGAGCGAGCCGAAAGCCGGAATTGGAAAGTCCGCGCCAATGATGCCGATCTCGGCCGACATCCGGTCATCAAGCAGCACAGTTGGTGTGCCTCGGGCGGAGCTACTCGAAGCGGGGCTGCTGGTCGCGAAGCTGCTCGCAGCGCCGCTCGGCGATCCGGATAGGCTCGCCGTGCAGCCGACCAACAGCATCACGCCCACGACCGATGCCCACGCCCGCGAACGGGAGCTCATCACGCGCAAGACGGCGCTTGCATGTTGCAGCTCTCGCTCACGGTCGGAAGTCTAGGCACTCGGTCAACGGCTCATTCGTGGACAGGTGAATCGACGCGGGAAGCCTGTGCCGTCCGGCCAGGAGCCTGCTTTCCAGCCTCTCATGCGCCGGACATTCGTACTCGGATGGCTCTAATCGAGTCGGACGCGTAAGCGATTCCATTGACCTCGGGCCCCGAGACGCCAGGGATGGCACGCCGGCTGCACTGGCACGGATACGGGTTCACTCGAATGGCAACAGCATCACCGCCCGAGCACGTCGGAAGTGGGTGCGCCCGCGTCTCACCGTTTCGGCCACATTTGTTAGGACCATCCACTTCTGATGACCATGCCTCGGCGCATTCCACTATCGACCCGCGTACACGTGCGGATGGCCCGCGATCTTCGCCAGATCGGAAAGAGGATCCGCAACCGACTTAAACATCCATCCGGGACGACCACCACGCCGCTCTTCGTCTTCGGCTGCCAAAGATCTGGGACAACGCTGCTGCTCGATCTGTTGGACCAGTCGCCGCAGACCCTGGTCTTCTACGAGGAAGACCGGAATGTTATGGACGCCTACCGACTCCGCAGCACACGCGTCATCGATCGAACACTGGCTGGCTCGCGCGCCCCATTCCTCGTATTCAAGCCGCTCACGGAGTCGCAGCATGCGGCCCGGCTGTTGGCTCACTACGGCGAGGGTCGCGGCATCTGGATGTTCCGAGACTATCGAGCGGTGGCGGCCTCAGCGGCCGCCCATTGGCCTGGACTGCATCGGCGCTGGGTGGCGGCGGTGCGTGAAGGCGTCGCCGGTGGGGAGCCCTGGCAGACCGAGAGCATGAGCGCCGAGGTCCGCGACATCATCCTTTCGGCGGGGACGCAGCTGAGCGATGTGGAGGCTGCTGCCCTTTTTTGGTTCGCCCGCAACGCGCTGTTGTTCGAGCAAGGCCTTGATGCATGCGGGCAAATGATGGTCATCCGGTACGAAGGCTTGGTGTCCGATCCGGATGCGTATGCAACCCGCATCGCCCAATTTGCCGGGACGCCAATCCCGCCGGACCGCCTGCGGGAAATGGTCCTCGAGGCCCGGCACCAGGATCCACCACCAGTCCGCCCGTCCGTCCAGGCGATTTGCGATCGGCTACTGGAACGATTGGTCGCGACGGAAGTCTTCCGCAGGGCGGCCAATCGCCAGCCCGATCCCACCTGACCGCATCCGGAGCGAAGATTCCGTAGTCGGCTCCGTAGATTCCCGGAAGGCCGCATCGGGGAACAGTGCGATATTCGCGTTGCCTCCTCCAAAGGCCCAGGGACCCCGATGGCTGGCTTCGCGAACCCTTACCCGGTTTAGCCGCCTTCGGGGTCCCGCCATTTCGCGGCGATCTGGCACAGCCACTGCATTGGGAGAGGCCGGGAGAAATGATGAGCCGGCACCCGACTGCTGGGGGGAGATGCAGTCGAGCGCCGGTTCGTCATTGACGATAGGCACCGAGTCAATGGGGGAACAGGGTTGTATCGGATCTGGATCCAGGAGCGCGACAGCCGGGTATGGCATGGCGTCACCGCCCGCCCAGGCGATGCCGGCTACCGGACTGCCTGCGGGCTGCAATTCGATCGGCTTGTTGGCCATGAGGTCTGGCCGGCGCGTGAGGGTGAGCCGGGTCCGGCCGAATTCGACCGCTGCCAGTGGTGCCAGGCACAGGCATCCATTGACGGGCGGTGACGCACGTTATGGCACCCGCTTGATGGCCTTGGGACGCCGGCCTTTGGGGCGTGGTGGGCAGAGCTGACAGTCGGGATGCGGCTGTTGGTGCTTCCCAACCTCGTGGTCACGGCGGAGCATGCCGACAGTCTCGGGACTGAGCGGCGGCTTCGTGGAGGACTCGCTCTCTCCATTCACAATGATTCGCCCCGACCTTTCAAGACGACCGCGCTCCCGACGGGATCTCCGATGCAGACGCCAGCCTGTGAATCAGCCGGCGCGGCCAGCCGACTTCTTGATCAGCCACCAGAGGCCGGCGATGATCCCGCAGATCACCAGCCAGAGCCCGATGTTCACCATGAATACCGCCACGTAGTAGCCCGAATCGACAGCACCGGACACGGGGTCGGCCACCAGGTTGACGATGGCCGCGACTGAGCCGAGTGCCACGCCCCATGCCCACCAGGGCAGCCGTGGCAGTTCCAGGTTGCGCAAGCGACCCTACTACCTTGCCAAGAGATGGAACGTTCCTCGTCACCGGATCCTTCCATTCTGACGTGGCGCCCCAAATCGTTTCCCCCGGCCAGGCGTGCTCCTGTACCGTGCAGCCTTGCCGAATGACGAGCTGCCCTGGATCGATCGTGCCTGGCTGGCGGAGGCGCACGCCTGGATCGCGGACCGGGTCGCGGAGTGTGGCTGGCAGCTGACGGGACCGATCGAGCAGCCCCACGTTCGCTGGTGGTCCACCGTCCTGCGCGTGCCGACCAGTGGGGGAGTGCTATGGATGAAGGCGGTTCAGCCGCTGTACGCGTTCGAGATCGATCTGACGCAGTGGCTGGCCCAGCGGTGGCCGTCGCTGACGCAGGAGGTGGTCGCGTCCGATGCGGGCCGGCGCTGGATGCTCAGCCGTGATGCGGGTACCCGGCTGCGCGAGGCCACGGGTCGCCCGAGCGTCGATCACTGGGGCGATCTGCTGCCGCAATATGCCGGCATGCAGATGGCGGTGAGCGCGCAGCGGGATTCGCTGGACGCCATGGGCGTCCCCGATCGCACCTTGGCGGCGCTGGCCAGTGACCTGCGGGCGACCGTCCACGAGCCGGAAACCGTCATGCTGGGCCTGCCGCTGGGCCTGACCGAGGAGCAGCTCGACGCACTCCGGCATCGCCTGGAGGCATTCGACGCTGATTGCCGGCAGCTGGCCGAGCTGGGCATCCCCGAGACGCTGCAGCATGACGACCTGCACGACGGGAACGCCTTTGTCCGTGGCGACGGCGAGTACGTTGTCTTCGACTGGGGCGATTCCTGCGTCTCGCACCCGTTCCACACGCTGGCCGTGACGCTGCGCGCGCTCGCGTACAACCACAAGCTCGAGCCGGGCGGGCCGGAGATCCGGAGGCTGCTCGATGCGTATCTGGAGCCATGGCAGGCATACGCCACCGCTGCCGAGCTGCGCGAAGCGGCAGACATCGCACGGCGGACCGGAACGATCGGCCGCGCCATGGCATATCGCAGCTGGGTGAGCCACATGCCGCCGGGCGTGGCCGCCGGCGAGACCGAGTCGATCCCCTACGGGCTGCGGCTTTTCCTGGACGATGGGCCCTGGGGCGCGTGGGACGATGGCACCGTCTGACCAGATGCCTCCCACGCCGAAACCGATGCCGCGCCCGGCTGGGCCGTATCGGACCAAGCGGCTGACATTCCGGTTCTTCAGCGAAGACGACCTGGAGGCGTTCATGGCCATGCACAGCGACCCCCAGGTCGCGCGTTACCTGCCGTATCCACCGCTGAGCCGCGGGGAGGCAATCGAACGGCTGCGCTTCATCGCGACCATGACCTCCATCGACGATGAGGCGCAGAACCTGCGCTTTGCCGTGGTGCTGCCGGAGAGCGAGGAGGTCATCGGCGACGTGGGCATCTGGACCACGCCGCAGAACCGGTTGCAGGGCGACATCGGCTACGTGTTCCACCCGGCCCACCAGGGACGCGGGTATGGCACCGAAGCCGCCGCCGAGCTGCTGCGCATCGGCTTCGAGGAGGCCGGGCTGCACCGCATCACCGCGGACTGCGATGCGCGCAATGCGGCGTCCTACCGGGTCATGGAGCGCATCGGCATGCGAAGGGAAGCGCTGTTCATCCAGGCCGCCTACGAGAAGGGTGCATGGACCGATGAGCTCCACTACGCGATCCTCGCCGACGAGTGGCGCGCCGCCAGGGTCTCCGCATGAGCACCGCCGCGCCGAGCCCCGATCCGGTCAGCGACGCGAAGGGCTACCAGGACCTGCTGGTCAGCCTGGTGGGAGCCGATGATCCGGCCGAGGTGCAGGCCGCTATGCCGTCGGCGATCCGCGCGCTGCTGGCCGAAGCGGGCGACCTCGCCGATCGCCGCCCCGAAGCGTCCGAGTGGTCGGTGCTCGAATGCGTGGCGCACGTCGTGGACGCGGAGCTGGTCGCATCCGGCCGATACCGCTGGATCCTGGCCCACGACGACCCGCCGCTGATCGGCTACGACCAGGACCTATGGGTCGATCGCCTGCATCAGCCGGTCGAGCCTATTGCGGAGCTGCTGGGCGTGTTCGAGGCGCTGAGGAACGCCAACCTGGCCCTGTGGCAGCGCACGCCAGCTGCCCACCGCGAGCGCGTGGGCATGCACCAGGAGCGTGGCCCGGAGAGCTACGGGCTGACCTTCGTGCTGATCGCCGGGCACGATCGGTTCCATCTCGACCAGGCTCGTCGCGCCCTCGAGGTGGTCCGCGCGGGCCAGTAGCGCCGATCGCGGCGATGGTGGCGCAGCAGCCCGCCTAACATCCGCGGCGTGACGCACGCCGACCACCCGCCAGCGGCCCCGGCGGGCACGCTGCCGTCCGCGCCGCCGTTCAGCCTGCGGGCCGGGCTGCTCACGCCGCTCGCTGACGGTGGGTTCCGTCACGAGCGGGATGCGCTGATCAGCGTGGACGAGGCTGGTCGCTTGGTGCGAGTCGAACCGCTGGCCCACGACGCGCCCACGGATGCCGCGACCACAGATCTGCGGCCGTGGGTCGTGCTGCCGGGACTGGTGGACCTCCACGCGCATCTGCCGCAGCTGCCGAATGCGGGCCTGGGAGCGGGGCTGCACCTGCTGGACTGGCTGGAGCGCTACATCTTTCCGCTGGAGCGGGACTTCGACGAGGAAGTCGCCTCGCGCATCGCGCCTGCCGCGTTCCGTGCCTTCGCCCGCGCTGGCAGCACCACCGTGGTGGCGTACGGCGCCATCTGGCCGGGCAGCCTTGACACCTGCTTCCGCGCGGCCGAGGAGCATGGCATCCGGCTCGTGCTCGGCAAGGTGATGATGGATCGCCTCTCGTACGACACCAGCCATGAGCCGCGCGAGATCCTGGACCTGTCGCTGGCCCAGTCGCGCGAACTCTGCCAGGAGTGGCACGGTCGGGACGACGGGCGGCTGGCCTATGCCTACACGCCACGCTTCGCGGTCAGCTGCTCGGCGGAGATGCTTGCTGCATCGGCGGAGGCGGCGCAGGAAGCTGGAGCGTACTGGCAGACGCACCTCTCCGAGGACCGCAACGAGCTGCAGGAGGTGGCGCGCCTGTTTCCTGAGGCCCGTGACTACACCGATGTGTACGACCGGGCCGGCGGGCTGCGGCCGGGGACCGTGCTGGCGCACGCCATCCACCTCTCGGACCGCGAGATCGGGCGCCTGGCCGAGAGCGGCGTGGCGATTGCGCACTGCCCGGGCTCGAACCTGTTCCTGGCGAGCGGCGCGATGCCGCTGGCACGCTACCGGGATGCCGGCCTCGTCATCGGTCTGGGATCGGACGTGGCTGCCGGACCTGACGTGTCGCTGTTCGGCGTGATGAGAGCCGGCGCATATACCCAGAACGGGCTGCACGCGCTGGGCATGGCGCCTCACCCCGCCATGGCGCCGGTCGAGTGGCTGCGGATGGGCACCCTGGGAGGCGCGATTGCGCTGGGGCAGCAGGATCACATCGGCTCCGTGGAGCAGGGCAAGGAGGCGGACCTGATCGTGCTGGATCCTGCCGCGACGCAGCCGCTGGAGGGCGTGACCGTGGACCACGGTTTGCCGGAGGAGATCCTGAGCCGGCTCATCTATCGGCCCCACCCGGACATGGTCCGCGGGGCGTGGGTGCGGGGCCGCCTGCTGCCTGCCTGAGCAGCCGCCCTTCGATTACCCTACGCGACGATGGACAAGGTGCTGCAGATCCTGGTCAACGCCGCCGCCCTGTGGGTGGCGGTGCAGATCGTGCCCGGCCTCGATTGGTCGGGAAATGAGTGGTGGAAGTTCCTGCTCGTGGCCGTCGCCTTCAGCCTGATCAACAGCTACATCAAGCCCATCCTGCGCATCCTGACCTTCCCCATCACCATCGTGACGCTGGGCATCTTCCTGCTGGTCATCAACGCGCTGCTGCTCCTGCTGCTGAGCGCCATCAGCAAGGAGCTGCACCTTGGGTTCACTGTGGAGGACTTCTGGGCCGCACTGCTGGGCTCGATCGTCATCTCGATCGTCGGCTGGGTGCTCTCCATGGTCGTCGGCGGCGCTCGCATGTCCAGCAGGCTGGTCTGACCTTCCGCACGCGGCGGCCAGAGCCCGCGATGCCCCGATCCCGCGCCAGCTCCCTGGTCGTGCTGGTGTTCGGGCTGGCCATGGCGGCCCTGCTCCTGCTGACCGGCCCGCTGCTGCTCTTCTTCCCACCGGTGGTCTCGTTCGAGCAGTCCCGCCACGACGTCCCGGGGCTGCTGCGCACCGACCAGGCCACGGTGGATCGCGCCACCTCCAGCATGCTGGCGGACCTGGTGCGCAACGGCGATTTCACCGTCAGCATCGCTCCTTCCGGCGAGCCGGTGTTGGACGCGAAGGAGCGCAGCCACATGCGCGATGTCGGCGGCGTTGTGCGTGGCCTGATCCTGGCGGACGCCATCGCCCTGGCGCTGGCCCTGGTGCTCGGCTGGCGGCTGCGCAACGAGCGGGCGCGGCGCGCACGGGCCATGCTGGCAGCGGCTGCCGGCATCGGGGTGGCGGCGGTCGTGCTGGGCGGCTTCTTCGCGCTCGCCTTCGAGGCCGCCTTCGCGGCCTTCCACTCGATCTTCTTCGCCGCTGGCAGCTGGACCTTTGGGCCCGATTCCAACCTGCTGCGCTTCTTCCCGGAGCCCCTCTGGTTCGAGCTGGCGCTGCTGGCCGGCGCCACGATCGTGCTCAGCGCAGCGCTGGTCGGCGCCTGGGCGTGGCGCACGCTTGCACGGGCGCCGGCCGAGGCGGACTGAGGGTCTGCCCGCGGACCTCGGCTACACTCCGTCCATGGGCAGGGGCTCGTTCCCGATCGGCAGCATCGCGGGCATCCGCATCACGCTGCATCCCACCTGGATCATTGTCGCGCTGCTCATCGCGCTGACTATGGCGGCGGGAGAGCTGCCCAACAGCTTCCCGGGCTGGCACCCCGCGGTCTACGCGGCGGTCGGCGCCGGGGTGGCGATGCTCTTTTTCGCTTCGGTGCTGGCCCACGAGCTGTCGCATGCGCTGGTGGCGCGGCGCTTCGGCATCGGCGTGAGCGACATTACCCTGTTCATCTTCGGCGGAGCGGCGACGATGGAGCGCGAGGCGGAGACGCCGCGCGAGGAGGCGCTCGTCTCGGTGGCCGGACCGGCCTGCAGCCTGGTGGTCGGCGCCATCCTGGTCGGCCTCTGGATGCTCCTGGAGCGCGGCCCGTTCGGGACGGTGGTCGGCTGGCTGGGCACCATCAACCTGGCGCTGGGCCTGTTCAACGTGATTCCCGCCTTCCCCATGGACGGCGGCCGCATCCTGCGCGCGCTGATCTGGCGCTGGCGCGGCGACCGATCGACGGCGACGCTGGGCGCGGCCACCATCGGCCGCTGGTTCGGCTACCTGCTGATCCTGATCGGCATGCTGCTGGCCCTGTGGGATCTGAGCAACCTGTGGCTGGCGCTGGTGGGCTGGTTCCTGACCAGCGCGGCGGGCGCGACGCTGACCCAGGTCAACCTGCAGCGCTCCATGGCCGGCGTCCTGGTGCGCGACATCATGGAGCCGCAGCCGGCGTCCATCTCGCCCAACGAGACCGTGGCCAACCTCGTCAACGAGCGGCTGGCGCGCGGCGAGAGCCGTTCCTTCCTGGTGCGGCACGACGACGGGGGACTGGCCGGCATCGTCACCCTGTCAGACGTGCGGCGCGTGGCGCGCGACGACTGGGCGGCGGCGCGCGTGACGGACATCATGACCCGCTATGACGCGCTGGCCCGCATCGGGCCCGACGATAAGGTCGACAAGGCGCTGGAGGTGCTGCAGGAACGCGAGGTGAACCAGCTTCCGGTGGTCGAGACGGACGGCAGGACCGTCGTGGGGCTGCTGACCCGCGCGGGCATCGTGCGCCTGATTGACACGCGCCTGAAGCTTGGCGTCTGAGCCGATGCGCTCCGTCGAGGAGGCGCTGGACGCCATCCTGGCCGGCGCCCGCCTCACCGGCGTGGAGACGTTGCCCCTGGACCGATGCGTCCGCCGGGTCGCGGCCGAACCGCGAGTGCTGGCCGCCGTCGACGTCCCGCCATTCGACAACTCGTCCATGGATGGCTTCGCCCTGCGTGCCGCTGATGCTCCTGGTGTCCTGCGACTGATCGGGGAGATCGCCGCCGGCGCCTCTTCGCTGCCGAATGTGGAGGCCGGCGCGACGGCCCGCATCATGACCGGCGCCCCGCTGCCGCCCGGCGCGGATGCCGTTGCCCCACTGGAGGTCGTGCAGGAAGTGGGGGACGAGGTACGGATGCCGGCTGTCGCGCCCGGGGCCTTCGTCCGTCGCGCCGGCCACGACACGCGGGCCGGAGACAGCTTCGAGCTGCCCGCCGAGCCGCTTGGCCCGGCGGCGATCGCTGTGCTCGCCAGCCTGGGTATCGGCGAGCTTCCCATTCGGCTGCGGCCGCGCGTTGCGATCCTGTCGACCGGCGACGAGCTGCGCAGCCCCGGCGAGGAGCTTGGGCCGGGGCAGATCCACGACGCGAACACGGTGGCGCTGGCGGCCGCAGTGGAAGAGGCTGGCGGTGAGCCGCTGGTCCTGCCGCGCGCGCCCGACGACCCCGCGCGGATCGAGGCGCTGATCGCCGCCGCGCTCGACCAGGCCGAGCTGCTCGTCGCCAGTGGCGGGGTGTCCGTCGGGCGGCACGACCACGTGCGCGAGGTGATTGAGCGTTTGGGCAGCCTGGACTTCTGGCGCATCCGTATGCAGCCGGGCAAGCCGCTGACCTTCGGCCGCATCGGGCAGGTGCCCGTCATCGGCCTGCCCGGCAACCCGGTCAGCGCGCTGGTGACGTTCGAGCTGTTCGGCCGGCCGCTGATCCGCCGCATGCTCGGCCTGTCGGGGAGCGGCCGCGCGACACTGCCCGCCGTGGCGTGCGAGCAGATGTCCAAGGACCGCGAGCGGCGCGCCTACCTGCGCGTTCGTGTCTCGCAGGGGAACCATGGGCTGGAGGCCCGCTCCGCCGGTGGCCAGGCCTCGTCACAGCTCCGCCCGCTGGCCGATTCCAACGCCCTGCTCATCGTGCCCGAGGGCGAGCCGGCAGCAGAGGCGGGCCGCACCTACGACGCGCTGCTGCTGGGGGCGATCGGATGAAGCCCAGTCACCTGGGGGCGCAGGGCGAGGCGCGCATGGTGGACGTCGGTGGCAAGCCGGTGACCGCGCGCCGCGCGGTGGCCCAGGCCGTCGTGCGCATGCGCCCCGAGGTGCTCGCCACGCTGCTGGACGCGGGCGGTCCGAAGGGCGATGCGTTCGAGGTGGCCCGGCTGGCGGGCATCGGCGCCGCCAAGCGCACTGCTGACCTGATCCCGCTGTGCCATCCGCTGCCGCTGGATCGCGTGGCCGTGGACCTGGAACCCACCCGCGCCGACGGGACGGTGACGATTCGCACGGAGGTTGCCGCCACCGCGCGCACCGGCGTGGAGATGGAGGCGCTCACCGCCGCAAGCCTCGCGGCACTGACCCTGTATGACATGGCGAAGGCGCTGCAGCGCGACATCACCATTGAGCGCGTGGAGCTGCTGGAGAAGAGCGGCGGGGCCAGCGGCACGTTCACCCGGGGCGAGGCGGTCGGCACGGCCACGGCCGAGCACGAGGCGGTGGTGGTCGTCTGCTCGAGCCGATCGGCGTCCGGTGAGCGGGAAGACTCGTCGGGTCCTCAGCTTGTCGCCGCGCTGGGAGAGGCCGGCTGGGACGCCGCCGGGGATCCGGTCATCGTTGCCGACGACGAATCACTCATCGCAGCGACGCTGGCGCAGCTGGCCGACAAGGGCCATCGGCTGATCCTGACCAGCGGGGGGACCGGGCTGACACCCGGTGACGTGACACCCGCTGCCACCCGCCGCGTGATCGACCGCGAGGTCCCTGGCATGGCGGAGCTGATGCGAAGCGCGGGACTGGCCTCGACCCCCATGGCCGCCCTGTCGCGCGGCGTGGTCGGCACGCGCGGCAGCACGCTGATCGTGAACCTGCCGGGGTCGCCGAAGGGCGCGCTCGAGTCACTGGATGCGCTGCTGCCGGTGCTCCGCCACGCGGTCGAGCAGCTCGCCGGCGGGGACCACTGACCCGGTCAGCCGGAGTTCGCGGGCCTCACCTCACGATAGCGGTCACGAATCCACAGCCAGGCGTAGCTGCCCACGACCAGCAGCACCAGCGCCAGCAGGCCCAGGTTCGCGTTCAGCTGTCCCACCAGGATGACCGTCAGGGCGGCAGCCAGTAGGACAGCCGCGATGCGCAGCGCGACGGCCGGTGGCGCGGTATTGCGCCAGACCCAGCCCAGCAGCACGGCGACGCCGGCCAACGCCGGCAGCGCGGCCAGCCACACGGGCAGCGGATCGCCGGTGCACGTGATCGGAGCGCCTGCCCCAGTCTGGCTGATGCGGTTGCGCCAGACGAGGTCCCACGCGCAGGACAGGCCGCCGCTGTGCCAAGTCACCACCGTGATCACGACGCCGCTCACGACGGTGGCGAGTGCAGCCAGCCCCACGCCGGCCCAAGGACGTATCGGACGAGCTGCCGGCATGGCGATCGCGAGCAGCGACATCACCAGGAACATCGGGAACGCGCTGAGCAGGACTGCGTCGGTCCACGCCACGCGGCAACTGTCGCCATTCCGGCGTCGGGCGTCAACGCTCGTCTAGCATGACGGCCGCATGCTGCTAGGGATCCCGTACTACCCGCTCGTCGTCGTGCCGCTGGCCCTTGCCGCCTTCCTGTTCTGGCGTCGCGCGCGCTGGCACCTGGCCGTGCTGCGGGCAGGCCAGCCACTCAACCGCCTCGATCGGCCGCTGGATCGGATCTGGGGATTCGTCGTGTACGTGATCGCCCAGAAGCGCCTGCTGCAGGATCCGGTGCCCGGGCTGATGCACGCGTTCATCTTCTGGGGCTTCGTGGCACTGCTGGTAACGACCGCCAACTACATCACCAACGGCGTGGTCGAGACGGTGCTGGCCTGGCCGATCGGCGGCGTGCTGTGGGCGCTGGCGGTGGGGCTGGCCAACCTGTTCATTGCGCTGGTGCTCATCGGCCTGGCGGTGGCGGTCTGGCGGCGCATCGTGGTCCGTCCGGCGCGGCTGGCGCTGTCCCGCGACGCCTTCATCATCCTGGGTTTGATCCTGGTGGTGGTCGGCAGCGAGCTCGCCGGCGACGCCCTGCGCTTCGTCGTCCACCCCGACGACCCCGGGACAAAGCTGGCCTTCCTGGCCGGACCGCTGTCTGGCCTGCTGGCCCCCCTCGGCTCAACCACCGCCATCGGCTGGTTCGGCGCCTTTGCCTGGCTGCACATCGTGGCGGTGCTGGGCTTTGGCTCCTACCTGCCGTACAGCAAGCACCTGCACATCCTGACCAGCGAGCCCAACGTCTACTTCCGCAACCTGGAGCCGCGCGGCGCCCTGCGCAAGATGGACCTGGAGGCCGAGCCGGAGGATGGGCAGGAGCCCGTGTTCGGCGCCCATAGCCTGAAGGACCTCACCTGGCGCCACCTGCTCGACCCGATGAGCTGCACCGAATGCGGCCGCTGCATGGAATTCTGCCCCGCATCGATGACCGGCAAGACGCTCAGCCCAAAGCACTTCATGGAAGGCCTGCGCGACCAGATCGTCATGGCCGAGACCGCGCTGGCTGCCGCCGCATCGGCACAGCGGGCGGCCAAAGGGGGAGCGAACGGTGGCGTCGAGGCATCGGACACGGCGCTGGGCATGGCGCGCGAACGGGCTCGCGAGGCGCTGTCGCTGCCGCTGGTCGACAACGCCATTCCCGAGGAGGCGGTCTGGCAGTGCACCACCTGCGGCTGGTGCGTGGAGGGCTGCCCGGTGCTGATCGAGCACGTCGACTCGATTGTCGAGATCCGCCGCAACCTGGTCCTGGAGCAGGGCAGCAACCCCAAGGAGCTGAACGCGGCGTTCCGCAACATGGAGACCGCCGGCAACCCGTGGGGCCAGCCGAAGAGCGCGCGGCTGGACTGGGCCAAGGGCCTGGACGTTTCGGTGTTGGGCGTGGACGACACGCCGCGCGTCCCTCGGACGGAGGGCACCCGACCCTGGCGCACCATCTTCGGCCGGGGCGAGCGCCATGGGCCCATCCTGTACTGGGTTGGCTGCGCCGGCGCGTTTGACGATCGCAACCGTCGCGTGGTGCGGGCCATGGCCCAGCTGCTGAAGCAGGCGGAGGTGCCGTTCGCGGTGCTCGGCACCGGCGAGACCTGCTCCGGCGACCCAGCACGACGGGCCGGCAACGAGTACCTGTTCCAGATGCTGGCCGAGGAGAACGTGGCCACGCTCTCGAGCGCGCACGACCAGCACGGCATCGACACCATCGTGGCCAGCTGCCCGCACTGCTTCAACACCATCCGCAACGAGTACCCGCAGTTCGGGCTGTCCGGCATCAACGTCATCCACCACACGCAGCTGCTGGACCGCCTGGTGGCCGATGGGCGGCTCGTGCCGACCGAGCACCACGAGGCGCTGGTCGCCTATCACGATGCCTGCTACCTGGGCCGCTACAACCAGGTCTACGACGAGGGACGCCGCGTGGTCGAGTCGGTGCCCGGGCAGCAGATCGCGGAGATGGAGCTGCACCACCGGCGGGGGATGTGCTGCGGGGCGGGCGGCGCGCGGATGTGGATGGAGGAGCACGAGGGGCAGCGCATCAACCACCGGCGAGTGGAGCATGCCCTGGCCACCGACGCGTCAGCCATCGCGACCGCCTGCCCCTTCTGCCTGATCATGCTGCGCGACGGCGTGACTGACCTGCAGCGTACCGATGTCGCCGTTTCGGACGTCGCCGAGCTGCTGGCCGCCGCCACCGGCGCCTGGTCGGACCCGCGCGTGACATCGGCTTCCGGATCCATTAGCGATGGAAACGAGTCACCGATCCAGTAGAACTACGCGGATTCCGCGCAAACACGGCCCAGAAGTTGCGGAAAGTTTGACCCGCTCGGCGACCTAGGGCTACGATTCGCCATGATATGGCCGTCCGCTCACTAGGCTCACCTGGCCGCCGTCCGCTACTCGACGACCTGGATAAGGCAATCATCAAGGCGCTGCAGCTGGATGGACGGCGGCCGTACGCGCAGATCGGCCGGGAGCTGAAGGTTCCCGAGGCCACGGTGCGGCAACGTGCCGAGCGGCTCATCAGCCGCGGCGTGGTCCAGGTGGTGGGCGTCACCGATCCGCTGGCGATGGGGTTCGGCCAGCCGGCCTTCATCGGCCTGCACGTGGACGCCGGGCGCCTGGACGAGGTGGCCGACTCGGTCGCCTCGCTGGATGAGGTGACCTACGTGGTGGTCACCGCCGGTCGCTTCGACATGATCTGCGAGGTGGTGTGCGAGGACAACGAGCACCTCCTCCGCGTCCTGGCCGATCAGCTTGCCCGCATCCCGGGCATTCGCTCGACCGAGACCATGGTGGAGCTGCGCTTCGTCAAGGAAAGCTACCGATGGGGCACCAGGTAGGAGGCACAGGTGACCGTAGCCGAGCGGCGTGACGTGGACCGTGAACGGATCAAGCAGGTGGGGGATCGCGAGGAGACCGCCTATCGCGCGCGCACGCCGCGCTCGGCCGAGCTGCACGAGCGCGCGCGCCAGGTCATGCCGCTTGGCGTGGCGAGCTCCTTTCAGGCCTACGACCCGTACCCGCTGTTCATGACCGATGCCCGCGGCTCCCGTATCTGGGACGCGGACGGCAACGAGTACATCGACTTTGACATGGCGTTCGGGGTGCTTGCCGCCGGCCACTCGCATCCGCTGCTGGCGGAGGCGCTCCAGCATCGCGTGGCGAACGGGACCTGCTACACGTTTCCGGTCGAGGACAGCATCGTGCTGGCGGAGGAGATCAAGCGCCGCTTCGGCGCGGGCCTGGTGCGCTTCAGTAACTCGGGCACGGAGGCGACCATGGACGCCATCCGGGTCGCGCGCGGGTTCACAGGCCGCGAGAAGATCATCAAGTTCGAGGGCGGCTACCACGGCCATCACGACGACGTGCTGGTCAGCATCCAGCCGCCGCGCGACATGATGGGGCCCGAGGCCTCGCCGGCCACCGTCCCGATCAGCGCGGGTATTCCGGCCAGCCGGCTGGCCGAGACGATCATCGCGCCGTTCAACCGGGCCGAGCTGGTGGAAAGCATCCTGGACGCGCATCGCGGCGAGATCGCGGCGATCATCGTGGAGCCCGTGCAGTTCAACATCGGCGTGGTGCCTCCGGTGCAGGGCTTCCTGGAGCGGCTGCGCGAGCTCGCCACGGAGCACGGGGCCGTGCTCATCTTCGACGAGGTCAAGACGGGCGTGGTGCTGGCCTGGGGCGGCGCCTACGAGTACTTCGGCGTCAAGCCGGACCTGTTCTGCCTGGCCAAGAGCATCGGCGGCGGCGTGCCCATCGGCGCATTCGGGGGCAGGGCCGATGTGATGCGATCGATCGAAGGCGGTGATCCGCAGGCGGATGCGCCGATCGAGTCCTTCGACCGCAGTGACCGCAGCGAGCTGACCAGCACGATCGCCTACGTGCCGAACCGGGTCGCGCACCTGGGCACGTTCAACGGCAACCCGCTATCCATGGCGGCCGGCGTGGTCACCCTGACACGGATCCTGACCCCTGACGCGTATCCGGCCCTGCACGCCATGGCGGATCGGCTGACGGCGGGGTGCCAGGAGGTCATCGACGACTACGGGCTGCCGGCCTATGCCATCAACATCGGCCCCAAGGGCTGCGTGATGTTCACCCCCGATCGGGTGACGAACTACCGCGACTTCATCGGCCTGGACACGGAGCTGTGGACGGCCTTCTTCTTCTATCTCGCCAACCGTGGCGTGCTGCTGCCGCCCGGCCCGGACGATCAATGGACCCTCTCGGTCCAGCACAGCGAAGGGGAGATCGATCGGCACGTCGCGGTCTTCCGCGATTTCGCGCAGGAGATTGCCGGCTAGGAGGTGAGACTCGATGCTTGAGCGGACTGCCCGGCCGCTGGTTGGGCTCTGGAACGGGATCGCGGCGGTTTCGGAAGCGGTCTACCGCGGCCTTGGGTCGCCGGGAAAGCTGCTGCAGGACTTCCTCAACGGATCGTGGCTGGGCCACTCGCTGCACCCGGTCCTGACCGACGTGGTGGTGGGGGGCGCCACCATGGTCATCTTCCTGGACATCCTCCGCATCTTCTTCGGCGTCGACGCATTGGAGGATGCGACCAGCTGGACGCTGGGCCTGACCGTCGTGGCCGGAGTGGGCACCATCCTCACCGGCCTCACCGACTTCAAGGACACGGCCACCGGCGACGAGCGCAACGTCGCGGGGATGCACGGCCTGATCAACATCATCGCCGTCATCGTCTTCTTCATCTCGCTGCTGCAGCGGCTGGGCGGCGCCCATGACGCCGCGTTCTGGGTTTCGCTGGCCGCCTACCTGATCATCTCCGTGGGTGCCTACATCGGCGGCCACGTGGTCTTCAAGTACGGCTACATGGTGAACCGCAACGCGTTCGCCAGGGGAAAGCGCGCCACGGAGTTCACGCCCATCCTGGCGGCCGCCGAGCTACCGGATGCCACGCCGACCAAGGCGTCCCTCGGTGCGACCGCGCTGGTCGTGGTCAGGCGGGGCGACGTGGTCTACGCGCTCAAGGAGACGTGCTCGCATGCCGGCGGCCCACTTTCCGAGGGGGAGCTGCGGGGCGACACGATCGTCTGCCCGTGGCACGCCTCGGCCTTCCGCCTCTCGGACGGCGCCGTGCGTCACGGCCCGGCCACGACGCGGCAGGTCACCTACCGCGCGCGCATCAACGACGGGCAGGTGGAGGTCCAGGGCCCCCTGGACTAGCTCAGTGCACGTTCCAGTCGGCGCTGGTGGGCGGCGGTGAGCCTAGGGTCTGCAGCACCACGCAGTAGCGCTCGGTCCGGTCCCGCAGCTTGGCCAGCCGCTCGGGATCGACCTCGCCGCGCACGTCGAAGAGGATGCGGATGGCCTCGAATCCCACCGCCACGTCTGGAGTGCCAAGCGTGCCGCGCAGGTCGAGATCGCCCTCCACCGTGACCGACACGGACACCTCCAGGCCCATGTTCGCCGCGACCATCTGGCAGGTGAGCTGGGCGCACGCCGCCAGCGCGCCGAGCAGCAGGTCTCCTGAGCACGCCGCCCCGCCAGGCCCGCCGACTCCCGGATGCGCCTCGGCGGCATACAATGCCCGCCCGATGTCGACCGAGCAGCTCATGGCGCCTTCCTGCTGGCTGCCCGTCGCGCGCAGCGTGATCCGGGCAGCATCCGGTTCGGCCCGATACCGTTCCTTGATCGGCTGCTGGACCTCCCTCAGCGTCATCGTGTCTCCTCCGGCCTCGGTCGTCGTCCGGCGGAGTGCAGGCCATGTCCGATCGAGGGAAGGCATCGTCGCATGAACGGCATCGCCGGGGGAACGGTGACGCTGCTCTTCACCGATATCGAGGGCTCCACCCGGCTCCTGCGCGAGCTCGGCAACAGGTACGAGAAGGTGCTCGACGACCACCGACGCCTGTTGCGGGCGGCATTCGCCGAGGAGCAGGGCAGGGAGATCGACACGGCCGGCGACGGCTTTTTCTACGCGTTTCCGCGAGCGCACAACGCCCTGGTGGCCGCGATCGAAGGCCAGCGCGCGCTGGCCGGCCACGACTGGCCGCTGCCGCTGCGCGTGCGGATGGGCATGCACACCGGTGAGCCGCTCAGTACCGAGGGCGGCTATGTCGGCCTGGACGTTCACCACGCGGCCCGGATCATGAGCGCGGCGCATGGTGGCCAGATCCTGCTCTCGCAGACGACGCATGGCCTGGCGGGCAAGGACCTGCCCGCGGACGTCTCGCTGCTCGACCTGGGGGCGCACCAGCTCAAGGACCTGCCCACCGCCGAGCACCTCTTCCAGGTGGTGGCTCCCGGGCTGCTCGAGGACTTCCCGCCGATCCGATCCATCGACTCCCGGCCGAACAACCTGCCGCGCCAGCTGACCACGTTCGTCGGCCGCCAGGCGGACATCGGCGAGGCGAAGCGCGTCCTCTCGTCCGTGCCCCTGCTGACGCTCACCGGGCCGGGCGGCGTTGGCAAGACACGACTGGCCATCGAGATCGCCGGCGAGCTGATCGACGAGTTCGAGGACGGGATCTGGTTTGTGGATCTGGGGCCGCTGAAGGACCCCGAGTTCGTCGTGCCGGCCATTGCATCGGCGGTTGGCGTCATGCATGCCCCCGGCCAGCCGATCCTGGATACCGTCACCGAGCACCTGCGCGGCCGGCGAGTGCTGCTGGTGCTGGACAACTGCGAGCACCTGCTTGAGGTCACGGCCCGGTCGGTCGACACGCTGCTGCGGGGCTGTGGGTTGGTGCGCGTGGTGGCCACCAGCCGCGAGGGGCTGGCCATCCCGGGCGAGGCCGTCTTTCCCGTACCGTCACTCTCGCTGCCCGATCCGGACGCCATCAGCTCGGGCGAGCTCAGCAGCTACGAGGCGGTCCAGCTGTTCGTTGAACGGGCGATCGGGGCCGCGCCCGGATTTCAGATCACGGACCGCAACGCGCCGGCGATTGCGCAGATCTGCCGTCGCCTGGATGGCGTGCCGCTGGCCATCGAGCTGGCGGCTGCTCGCGTCCGTGCCCTGCCGGTCGAGCAGATCGCTGCGCGGCTGGACGATCGCTTCCGCCTCCTCACAGGCTCCAGCCGCATCACGGTGCCGCGCCACCAGACTCTGCGCCAGACGATCGACTGGAGTCACGAGCTCCTGTCCGACGATGAGCGCGCCGTCTTTCGCCGCCTGGCCGTGTTCGCCGGCGGATGCTCGCTCGACGCGGCGGAGGCGGTGTGCAGCGGCGACCCGGTCGACTCCGATTTCGTGCTCGACGTCCTCTCGCGCCTGGTGGACAAGTCGCTGCTGGTCGCCGAGACGGAGGGAACGCAGGCGCGCTACCGGCAGCTGGAGACGATCCGCGAGTACGCCCGCGACCGGCTGATCGAGTCGGGCGAAGCCAGGGAGGTGCTGAAGCGGCACCATGCCTGGTTCCTGGCCATGGTCGCGCGTGCCGAGCCCGAGTTCTTCCAGGGCGCCGAATCGGGGGAGTGGCTGGAACGGCTCGACCGCGAGCATGACAACCTGCGCGCCGCGCTGCAGTGGAGCCTCGACGAGCCCGGCCAGGCGAGGGAGGGGCTCCATCTCGCCGCCGGACTGTGGCGATTCTGGGAGATTCGCGGGCACCTGGCCGAGGGCCGCGTCTGGCTCGAGGCATTCCTGCAGGCGACGGCCGGCGAGGTCTCGGCCCTGCAGGCCGACGCGTATACCGGCGCCGGCATTCTGGCCTTCATGCTCGGCGACCACGCGGGCGCATCGGCCCTCCATGAGCGCAGCCTGGAGCTGCATCGGCAAGTGGGCGGCCCGGACGGCATTGCCTTCGCCGCGAACAACCTGGCCAACGCGGCCGTGCTGTCCGGCGACTACGCCACCGCGCGGGAGCTGTACGAGACAGTCATCAGCTGGGCCAGGGAGCGCGGCGATCCGCGCGTGCTGGGCTTCGCGATCGTGAACATGGCGGAGGCCGTGGCGCTCGACGGGGAGCCGGACGCGGCGCGGACGCTGTACGACGAGGGCATCGCCGCGTTCCGCGAGGCCGGCGACCGCTGGGCGGAGGCCTTCGCGCTCGACAACCTGGGCGTCATGGTCGCCCGCCAAGGGGGACCCGAAGAGGCCATCCAGCTGCATGATCAGGCGTTGGCGATTTCCCGCTCCATCGGCGACGAGCGCGGGGTGGCGCGGGCGCTGGCGCACCTGGGGGACGCGGCGGCGCGCTCCGGCGACAGCGAACGTGCTCGCTCGCTCTACATCGAGAGCTTCGAGATCCGCCGTGCGCTGGGTGACCTGCCGGGCATCGCCTCCGGCATGGAAAAGCTCGCCTCGGTCGTCATCGATCGTGACCCGCGCACGGCCGGCGTGCTTCTGGGAGCGGCCGAACGGGTTCGCGACCTGATTCGAGCGCCGGTGCCGCGCGCCGCCCGCGAGGAATACGAGGCGCTGCGCAACCGCGTTGAGGAAGGGCTCGGCGAGGCGCGCTTCGAAGAGGCGCGCGGCGAGGGGCGACGCCTCTCGCCGGAAGCCGTCCTGGCTAGGCTCCTTCCCTGACCTCGGTTACCTCATCGGCCAGAAGGCCATGCGCCTCGCGATGGACTTCGGTGCAGGCATCGGCGCTCGGTGCCTCGGCCAGGCAGTAGACCTTGCCCGTGGCCTCGTCGAACCAATAGCGCAGATAGCTCACGCCGTGCTTGCCCTGCACTTCGAGGTCACGCGCGTGAGCAGCCGCGACGCCCTCCGCAGTGAGGCCGGGAACGTACTTGTGAGTGTCGAGGAACAACGGCACCTGTCAGTCTCCATGGTCATTCGCGAAGCCGTCTCAGCTCGTGGTCGAGCGGACGCCGGATTCTGCTGATCCGGGCAGTGTGCCGCATATCGAACACGCGACACGCCCGGAACGCAACTCCCCACTCGCTATCCTTGCCCGCACCAGCCTCTCCGGGCTCAGCCGGGAGCCATCGCGAGCTTCGCCTGGCGTCGCATGCCGGCCTCGCGACGCGATTCGGTATGCTCTGGGGGCCACGCCCGCACCGAATGCCCATTGATGAGGACCGCGTGACCTACCTTCCGACCGCCGAGCACGATGAGCTGCGCGCCGTGGTGCGCGAGCTTGCGGAGGAGCGCATTGCGCCCCGGGCGGCCGAGATTGACGCCAAGGCGGAGTTTCCCTGGGATCTCAAGGAGCTGCTCGCCCAGCAGGACCTGCTGGGGACGGGGTTCGAGGAGAAGCACGGCGGGACGAACCTGGACACCATCGGGCAATGCATCCTGGCCGAGGAGGTGGCGCGGGTCGATGCGACGACCAGCCTCATCCCGATCGTGCAGAAGCTGGGCGCGCTGCCGATCCTGCTGGCCGGCACCGACGAGCAGAAGGACCGCTACATCCCGCGGCTCGCTTCCGGAGAGTGGCTCATCGCCTTCGCCCTGACCGAGGCGGCCGCGGGCAGCGACGTGGCCAGCAACCGCATGCGAGCTCACCTGGACGCTGACTGCTACGTGCTGAACGGCAGCAAGCGCTTCATCACCCACGGCAGCGTGGCCAACGTGCTGACCGTCTTCGCCCTGACCGACCCGGATGCCGGTGGCCGACGGGGCATGAGCGCGTTCATCGTGGAGACGGAGACGCCTGGCTTCGCGGCGCCGCGCGTGGAGCACAAGATGGGCATCCGCGGCTCACCAACGGCGGAGCTGACCTTCGACGACGTGCGCGTCCCGGTCGAGAACCGGCTGGGCGACGAGGGCGACGGCTTCAAGATCGCCATGAGCACGCTCGATCGCTCGCGGCTGAGCATCGCGGCGCAGGCGGTGGGCATCGCGCAGGGCGCGCTCGACCAGTCGACCAGCTACGCCGCTGATCGCCGGCAGTTCGACCAGCGCGTCATCGACTTCGAGGGCATCCAGTTCATGCTGGCCGACATGGCCAGCCAGACCGAGGCGGCACGTGCCCTGACCTATGCCGCCGCGGCCCGGGTGGATGCCAATACATCGGACCTGCCGTACTGGACCTCATCGGCGAAGCTGGTGGCCGGGGACACCGCCATGCGGGTGACCACCGACGCGGTGCAGATCCTGGGCGGCTACGGCTACATCACCGAGTACCCGGTGGAGCGAATGATGCGTGACGCGAAGATCACGCAGCTCTACGAGGGCACGCAGCAGATCCAGCGGCTGATCGTGGCGCGCCAGCTGCTCAGGCGAGCGGGCGTGGCCGCATCGGGCAAGCGATAGAGGAGAGCAAGAGCCAGCGTGAAGATCGTCGTCACCGTCAAGCAGGTGCCCGCCACCACCGCGGAGAAGCGCTACACCGCCGACCTGCGGCTGGACCGCGCTGCCGCCGAAACCATCATCAATCCGCTGGACGAGTACGCCATCGAGCAGGCGCTGCGGCTCGCCGAGTCCGGCGCCGTGGATTCGGTTGCCTACCTGTCCATGGGGCCTGAGTCCGCGGCGGAGGCACTGCGCCGAGCGCTGGCAATGGGTGGCGACGAGGCCTACCTGGTGACCGATGATGCCCTTGCCGGCGCGGACGAGTGGGCGACGGCGCGGGTCCTGGCGGCCGCCCTGGACAAGCTGGCGCCCGACGTGGCGCTGATGGGCATGGCATCCGATGACGCGCGCGGATCGCTGGTGCCCGGCGCGGTGGCCGCCATCCGCGGCCTGCCGCTGCTGTCCTACGGGTCAGAGCTGAGCCTGGCCGATGGAGCGGCTCGTGTCCGCCGCCTGACGGCCACCGGATTCGACGTGGTCGAGGCGCCGCTTCCCGTGGTGGCCAGCGTGACCGATCAGGTCGGCGAGCCTCGCTACGCCAGCCTGAAGGGCATCATGGCCGCGAAGCGCAAGCCGCTCGAGACGTGGTCGCTGGCCGACCTCGGGCTCGATGCCGGCGAGCTGCACGGAGCCGCGCTGACGCGCGTGGTCGAGGCGCGGCCACCGGAGGAGAAGCCGCCGACCGAGCGGATCGAAAACGTGGCACCGGACGAGGCGGCGACGAAGATCGCCGACTGGCTCGCCGCCCGCAAGCTGATCTGAGAGAGGAGGGAACTTCATGAGCAACGACATCGCCTTCCTCGCCGAGTTCGCGGATGGAGAGCCATCACGCAGCGCCCTGGAGCTGGCGGCCGGCGCGGCGGAGCTGGCAAGGGCCAGCGGAGGAGCCGCCCTCGCGCTCGGGTACGGTGCCGGTGCAAGAACCGGCGCGGCGGGCCTGGGGGCCGCTGGCGCGGCCCGCGCCGTCGTCCTGGGCGACGCTGATGCGCCAGCCATCACCTTTGCGTCCGCCCTCGCCGCCGCCGTGAAGGACGCAGCGCCACTGGCAGTGCTGGCGCCCGCCGCGCCGAACGGCCGCGATCTTTCGGCCGCCCTTGTCGGCCTGCTGGGGCTGCCCGCCTTCGGGCCGGTACGCGCCGTGAGCGTCGAGGGCGGCAAGGTCCGAAGCGAGCAGGCCACGCTGCAGGGATCCGTCATCACCGTCAGCGAGCCCGTGGACGGCGCTCCGTCGCCGGCCGTGGTGCTGGTGCTGGCGAACACGTTCACGCCACTCGAGGGGGGGAGCGGCACCGCCGAGGTCAGCGACGCTCCATCCGCCGACGCCGGCGCATTCGGCAAGGCCAGGACCGTCGAGTCGCATCCGGCAGAGGCGACGGTCGCGAATCTCGAGGAGGCCTCGGTCATCGTGGCTGGCGGTCGCGGCGTCGGCAGCGAGGAGGGCTTCAAGCCGCTGCAGGACCTGGCCGATGCGCTGGGCGGCGCCGTCGGCGCCAGCCGCGCCGCCGCCGACGCCGGCTGGGTGCCGTACCAGCTGCAGATCGGGCAGACCGGCAAAATCGTGAAGCCGGCGCTGTACGTGGGCATCGGCATCTCGGGCGCGATCCAGCATCGGGTCGGCATGCAGACCGCGGAGAGCGTGGTGGCCATCAACAAGGACCCCGATGCGCCTATCGGCGAGTTCGCCGACCTCTTCGTCGTGGGCGACCTGTTCGCCATCGTGCCGAAGCTCACTGACGAGATCAGGCGTCGCAAGGGAAGATAGGAGCGATGCATATCCGCGACCGGCTGCCGGTGGTTCTGCTCATCCCGGCGCTGACGGCGTTCGCGCTGCCCGCCACGTTCCTGATGGGTCGCGGCGGGGCTCGCCGGCGGCCGCTTGGACACGGCAAGGAGCTGCGCCAGTACCGCGATCAGCTGGCGACGAACACGGCCAGCATCGATGAGCGCCTGGAGAGCGCCGCTGACACGATTGATGCCCTCCGCCGCCGGGCCGTGGACCCTGAGGAGGCCGTCAGCCTGCTGCAGGCCGAGGAGGACGAGCTCGACCAGCGCGCGGAATCAGTGGAGGACATGCTCGCGCCTGAGGAGCTTCACGGGCTGCACATGGAGTACGAGGCCAATCTCGAGCGGGCTCTGCGCGGCATCGTCACTGCCGAGCGCGGGTGCGCCATCACCCGGCTGCCGCACCGGCCTCCCGATGACGAGGAGCCGTTCAACTACTGGAAGCGCGCCCACGCCAACATCGTCAATGCCCGCATGCGGATGCAGGAGGTCGTTGAAGTGCTGCTGGCCTGGGAGCCCGGCAAGCGCGCCGAGGTCAGCGTCACTACCCGCCTGCACCGCGATACGCCGGCTCCTCCGCGTTCGCGTTGACCTTCGTCTGTCCCGGCGTCGGCGACAGTTGGTCAGGCAGTTGGACCACCAGATGTTGTGGTATGCTGGCCGCCGGTACCACACCTTGTGTACGCCGCACCGGGGAGTAGAACGCCTATGCGCTGTCCACGCTGCAGCACTGACGGAACCCGGGTCATCGACTCGCGGGACCTGGAATCGGGGAGCACCATCCGGCGCCGGCGCGAGTGCGAGGCCTGCTCGTATCGGTTCACGACGTACGAGCGCCCCGAGGGCGCGCGCCTGAGCGTCATCAAGCGCGACGGCTCGCGACAGGACTTCGACCGCACCAAGCTGCTCGGCGGGCTGCTGCGTGCGCTGGAGAAGCGGCCGGTGACCATCGCGCGGGCCGAGCAGGCCGTGGACGACATCGAGAGCTCGGTCCGCGCGCGCGGCGAGCAGGAGGTCACCGCCAAGGAGATCGGGCGGCTGGCCACCGAGGCGCTCAGGGACATCGACCAGCTGGCCTACATCCGCTTCGCGTCGGTGTATCACAGCTACGAGGACATCGGGACGCTCAAGCGCGAGGTCGATCGGCTCATGCGCGAACGCGTCACGCCGGGCGAGGAGTAGGCGTGGTCCTGTCAGACCGCGACATCCGGGCGGAGGTCGAGGCCGGCCGGATCGTGATCGATCCGTACGTGCCGGAGGCCGTGCAGCCGTCGAGCGTGGACCTGCACCTTGATCATCGGTTCCGCGTCTTCCGTAACAGCCGCTACCCGTACATCGACGTGCGCGAGGAGCAGCCGGAGCTCACGGAGCTGGTCGAGATCGCCGGCGACGATCCCTTCATCCTGCACCCCGGCGAGTTCGTCCTGGGCTCCACCCTGGAGCGCGTGGAGCTGCCGAACGACCTGGTTGCCCGCCTGGAGGGCAAAAGCTCTTTGGGCAGGCTGGGGCTGCTCATTCACTCAACCGCGGGGTACGTGGATCCGGGATGGGAAGGTAATCTCACCCTGGAGCTCAGCAACGTGGCCAACCTGCCGATCACGCTGTACGACGGCATGAAGATCGGGCAGATCAGCTTCCAGCGCCTGACCTCGCCGGTCGAGTACGGCTATGGGGATTCGCGCATCGGCAGCAAGTATCGCGGCCAACGTGACCCGACGGCCAGCCTGTACCATCGGGACTTCGAGCGCGGCCGCATTCGCCGCTGACCGCGTCCCGCCCCGAACCGGAGCCTCGCGCGTGCCGGAACCCCTCTACCACATCACCCCACAGGACCAGGCCCGAGAGTTCGCTGGCGGCGTGCGGGTCCGCGTGGTCCGCGCCGGCTGGTTCCGGCCCGATGCCGGGGGCTTCTTCGGCGTCGTGCCACGCCCCCTGTGGCAGCGCTTCGGCGTGGAGACCGATGAGCGCGGGCGCCTCCTGATGCGCCTCAACCTGCTGCTCATCGAGTCGGCCGGGAAGCGCGTCCTGGTCGAGACGGGCACCGGCGTGCGGATGAGTGACAAGGACCGCGACATCAAGGGCGTCGAGGGTGGCGACCCGGCAGAGGCCCTCCGGGCGGTGGGGGAAGACCCGGCCAGCCTCGATTTCGTGGTGGTCAGCCACCTGCATTACGACCACGCCGGAGGACTGGTGGACGCCAACGGCCGCCCCAATTTTCCGAATGCGCGCTACCTCGTGCAGCGCGAGGAATCCGAGGCCGCGCACGGCGACGAGCTGCGCCTGGCGGGCCTGATGGAGGGTCAGCAGCTGGAGCTGGTGCGGGCGGCCGGACAGCTGGCGGAGGTATCGGGCGAGGTGGAGATGGTGCCGGGTGTGCGCGTGCTGCGCACGGGAGGGCACACGCGTGGCTCGCAGGCGCTGCTCATCGGCTCACGGGAGGCAGGCGGACGGGCCGATGATCCGCACGAGCGAGCCGTCTTCTGGGGCGACCTGATCCCGACGCGCTGGCAGATCCCGGTGCGCTGGACCAGCGCCTTCGACGACTATCCGATCGAAGCCGTCGAGGTTCGCAACGAGCTCGTGCATCGCGCCGCCGAAGAGGGCTGGTGGTGCTACTTCACCCACGACCCGGGTGACCTGCCGGTGCAGATCGAGCCTACCGAGAAGGGGAGCTTTCGCGCCCGCGGGGCCTGACGCCAAGGGCGCGATTTGGTCGCCGCACGCGGCGCCCCTATCATTGAGGGGCCCTACATGGCCCCCGAACGAGGTTCGACACCCTTGATTCCGTTTGCATTCCGCCGCCCGCTGGCACTGTCCGCCGGCGTCCTGGCGATCCTGCTCAGCGCCTGCTCAGGCGGCGCTTCAATCACCCCGCTGCCATCCGGCGGGCAGCCGCCCGCCGACTGCGCCAAGGTCGCCAGCGGCGTGATCACGCTGTCTGCCAAGGACACGAAGTTCAGCGCTCCGTGCCTGGTCGCCAACGCCGGTGAGGCATTCACCATCCACTTCACCAACGACGACGCGATGCCGCACAACGTGGCCGTCTACACGGACACCACCAAGAGCACCGTGATCATGAAGGGCGACATCCTCCCCAACAAGGGCGATGTAATCGACTACAAGGTCGACGCCCAGGATGCCGGGCAGTACTACTTCGACTGCCAGGTTCACCCCGAGGTCATGAACGGCACGCTGTACGTGGTGAGCAGCTAGAGCTCGCCCAGCAGGTCCCGCAGGTCCGGCCCGGTGATCGGCGCCTCCAGGCGGTCCACCCCGTCGAGCGCGATCACCGGCAGCCGGAAGCCATAGCGCAGCACGAGGTCGTCATCGGCGTCGACGTCGACCCGTGCATAGGTATCTGCGCCGATGAGCTCGTCGAGCATGGCCCGCGCCTCGTCGCACAGGTGACAACCTTCGCGCTCGTACAGAATCAGCCTGCTCACGCGCCGATGATAGGCAGGCCGGGTACGATTGCCGCAGCGCCGCCCCCGTAGCTCAGCGGATAGAGCGAGGCCGTCCTAAGGCCTGCGTCGGGGGTTCGATTCCCTCCGGGGGCGCCACTCTAGAATCGCCCCTATGAACAGGCTTTCCGCGGCCCTGATCGCCGAGGCAGTCGGCACCTTCCTCTTCTTCTTCGTCGGTGCGGGATCGGTCATCCTCGCCGCGCACGCTGGGGCGAACGGTCCCGGCCTCATCGGGATCGCCCTTGCCCACGGCCTCGCCCTGGCCGTCATGGTGTCGGCCTTCGGCGCCATCTCGGGAGGGCATTTCAACCCGGCCGTGACGGTGGCCGTGCGGCTGGCGGGGCGCATCGAGTGGACGCACGCCGCCGCGTACGTGGTGGCGCAGCTGATCGGAGCCGCCGCGGCGGGCTACCTGCTGGCGGCGGTCATGCCGGAGGCGGCGGCAATGGCCTCATTCCTGGGCACGCCCACGCTTGATCCGGCCATCAGCATCGGGGCGGGGATCGCCATCGAGGCAGTGCTGACCCTGGTGCTGGTCTTCGCGGTCTTCGGCACGGCCGTGGATCGGCGCGCGCCGCGCCTTGGCGGCATGGCCATCGGCCTGGCGGTCGCGGCTGACGTGCTGATGGGCGGCCCGTTGACGGGCGCGGCCATGAATCCGGCGCGCTGGTTCGGTCCGGCGCTCGCCTCCGGCCATTGGGACAACTGGTACGTGTGGTGGGTCGGCCCGTTGATCGGCGCCATCGTCGCCGCGGTCATCTACCGCTACGTACTCGAGGGCGAGGCTGAGCCCACCGTCACTCCCGGGACGCCGGAGGGCTAGAGCGATCGGCGCCTAGAGGAAGGTGAACAGGCTGGCCATGCGGGCGAACACGTTGAAGAAGATCAGTAGCCCCATGGCCATGATGAATACGCCCGACAGGAGCTGGACGGCCCGATGGTGCCGCCGCAACGCGTCGAGCAACGGCTTGAGGGATGGCAGGGCCACCGCTGCCAGCAGGAACGGCACCGCCAACCCCATCGAGTAGGCCGTCAGCAGGAGCGCGGCGGCGCCAACGTCCTGCGATGAGAGGCCCATGGTCAGGATGGCGCCCAGCACGGCGCCGATGCAGGGCGTCCAGCCGATGGCTACCAGCACGCCCAGGCTCACCGCGCGCGCGTTGCGCGCAGCGGGCAGCAGCTCCAGCGGCGGCCGTACGCTGAGCCGTTCCAGGAGTGGCCCGAAGATGCCGGTGCTGACCAGGCCCAGGGCGAAGACGAGCGCCCCGGCCACCTGGCCGACCAGTGGCCGGTCCTGGCCGAACAACGGCTGGCCGATCAGCCCCACGGACACGCCGAGCAGGATGAACAGCACGCTGAAGCCGGCAATGAAAAGCAGTGCCTGTCCCATCAACGGCCCGCGCCACGCCAGCCGGCGCTGATCCGGCCCGGACACCACGGCCGCGTTCTCGCTGAGGAAGGCGAGGTAGACCGGCACCAGCGCCAGCACGCACGGGGAGATGAAGCTCAGCAGCCCCGCCGCGAAGGCGAGCGCCAGGCTGACGTCGTTCACCGG
>DATAOD010000068.1:0-14855 GCA_036265975.1 Candidatus Limnocylindria bacterium | reverse complement strand
TCAGCGCCAATCCGCCCTCCTCGGCGGCGCGGAAGGCGGCGGCATGCGGGGGCGCCGGATACGTGGCCTCCGGGCCGGCAAGGTCGAAGCCGACCACCGGCCTGCCGAATGCCGCAGCCTCGCGGGCAAGCAGCACGTTCGCGGCGGGCGGGTGCGAGCGCATGGCCGTCACGATCAAGGTCACCAGCACCGAGCCTGCCATGCGGCCCATGCCGTCGGCAACACCGGTGGCGACGGCCTCGATGACGGCAGGCACCGACAGGCCGCGCTCCATGTGCAGCCGTGGCGCCCAGCGCACCTCCGCGTACCGGATGCCGTCCGCGGCGAGATCCTCGACCAGCTCGGCGGCGGTGCGGCGCAGCGCGTCCGCGGTCTGCAGCAGTGCGATGGGCAGGTCGAAGTAGGTGAGCAGCTCGGCCTGGTCGCGGCAATGCGCCGGGGCGACCATGCGCTGCCGCGCCTCCTCGCTATCGAGGGGCATGCCGATCGCGGCGGCCAGCTCGACAGCGGTCTCGGGGCGCACGGCGCCATCGAGATGCTGGTGCAGCTCCGCCTTCGGCAGCTCGCGAAGCTCGGCGGCCTGCGGCGGCCACGTGTGCATCGGCGAATGATAGGAGGCGCCGGCCCGCTGGGCGGCCGCGCCATGGGCATCGGCGCCACGGTCGTGCTCGGCGTGCTGTTGACCCTTCGCCCTGCCGCTGCCGGCGCGGCGGATCCCACGATGGCCGCGGAACGTCGTGCGGTGCTGCGCGCGTTGGCGGCGGCGGACGATCGGGCACTGTCCGCGCTCATCGCGCAGCTGCAGGCAGCGGTCGATGCGGGCCGCCGCGGATCGGCCCTGGTGATCGACGGGACACGGCCGGCCGCACCGGACCTGCAGCAGGCGGCGGCAGCGGCGCGTGCCGCGCTGCCCCTGGTTGGAGACAGCGCCCGCGCTGACACCGCCCTGGACGGGGCGCTGCCCGCCATCCAACCGCAGCTGGATGTTCCCCCCGGGCCCGGCTCCGCCGAGCTGGTCGGGGTGGACGGGCAGCTGGATGCCGCCGCATCGGCCAGTGGCCCCTTCATCGAGCGAAGGCTGGCGGCTGCCCGGACCCTCACGGCGCTCCGCGATGCCCTGCGCCGGCTCGAGGCGAACCACGCCGCCGCGGCCTTGACCGCCCTCGACCGAGCAGACGACGCCCGCCGCACGGTTGCCGTCTGGCCCAACCCGCCGGATGTGCTGCCGTTCTGGCTGGACACCACCGGCGCGATGCTCGACGCCGCCCGAGACATCGCCGACGCCACGCTGTCCGGCGACGCTGCCGAGGCGCACCGGGCCGGGCGGGCGTATCGGCTGGCCGCCCAGGATGCGCAGCGAGCCGACACCGCGCTGGCCATCGCCATCTCCGAATCTGGCGCATCACTGGCGTCGGTGCCGCTGGGACGCCTGGCCGATGCCCTGGAGGCGGCAACCGACCGAGCGGCGGCCATGGCATCGGTCCTGCACAGCTGACCCACCTGGTGTCCGTGGGAGAGGGGAGTCGAGAACTGCTGCCCGGCCACCGGCTTGCGGATCGTTACGTGGTCGAAGAGCTGGTGGCGCGCGGCGGCATGGCCCGCGTGTACCGCGCACTGGACGAGCGGCTCGACCGCGCCGTCGCAATCAAGGTGCTGGCCGAGCCATTCGCCGACGATCCCTCCTACGTGCGCCGCTTCCTTGACGAGGCTCGAACCGCGGCATCCATCTCGCATCCAAACCTGGCACACGTGTATGACTCCGGCGAGGAGGCCGGCGCGCAGTTCATCGTCCTTGAGCTGCTGGAGGGCTACCGCTCACTGCGCGACGAGCTGGGCGAGCGCGGCCACCTTCCCGCGGAGAGGGCGATCGAGGTGGCCACGGCGGTGCTGGCCGGGCTGGCGCCGCTTCATGCGCACGGCCTCGTCCACTGCGACGTGAAGGCTGGCAACATCCTGATGGCGCCCGGCAGCGTCAAGCTGATCGATTTCGGCATTGCCCAGCCGCTGCAGCAGCTCAACGACGGGCCGACCTCGGTGGGCTCGCTCCACTCGATGTCGCCAGAACAGCTGCGCGGCGAGCTGCTCACCGCTGCCAGCGACACGTTTGCGGTGGGCGTCGTCCTGTATCAATCCCTGACCGGCCGCGTGCCGTTTCCGGGCGAAACACCCGCCGCCGTGGCAGCCCAGCAGGCGAAAGGCCTCTCCGCCGGACCGTCAGACCTCGTGGCCGACATCCCGCCGCTGCTGGACGCGGTGGTGCGCGAGGCGCTCGAGCCCGATCCAGGCCGTCGCTTCGCATCGGCCGAGGCGATGACCACCGCCCTGGGCGCGGCGGCTGCCAGCCTGGCGACGGCCGTGCCGCAGGTGGAGCCCGATGACGACACGACCACATTCGTTCGCGTTGCATCGCCTGCAAGCGCCGACGCGGCCGCGGGACGCAGCGGCGAATCCAGCCAGGCGAGGGGTCGCACTGGATCGCGTGGCGCGGTGGTGCTCGCCCTGGTGTCGCTGGCGGCGGCGGCCACGCTGATGGTCGTGCTGGCGCTGAACGGCGGCAATGGACCGCGGCAGCCCGTGGATGCCGCCACCGAGACCCACAGCCATCGGCCGAGCCCGACCCAGGCCGCCGGCACGGTGAAGGTGCCGAACACGATCGGCATGAGCGAGGCGCAGGCGGAGGCTGCCGCGCGATCGGCGGGGCTGACCTGGCGGCTCGAATGGCAGGTCGACCCGTCAAAGCCTGCCCGCGTGTACGACCAGTCGCCGCGAGCGGGGACATCGGTCGAGGAGGGAGCTCGCTTCGTCATGTACGCCTATCGGACCCGGTAGCATGCCGGTCACATTCGTGCCGGTCACATACGGCTGTACCAGACAAGGAGAGACCGCATGCGCATTCGCGCTGAATCGACCGACCCGGCCGCCATTGCCGCGGACGTGCTGGCGGTGCCGATCTACCGGGAGGACAAGGAGATCACCGGGGATCTGGCGGCGCTCGACGCCGCCACGGGCGGGAAGATCAGCGAGGCGATCGAGTGGGGCGAGTTCAACATCCTGGAGCACTACACCGCGCTGATCGACGCGGGGCCGATTGTTGCCGACCGGATCCTGCTCGTGAACGGCATTCGGCGCGGACGCGGTCCGTGGCGGGCGCGCCGCATCGCGTCAGCCGCCACGCGCCGGCTGCAGGGCCGGGAGGTGAAGCGCATGGCTCTCTGGCTGCGCGACGGCGAGGATGAGGATGGCTACGCGGCCGCCGCCGTCGGTGCGCTGCAGGGCACCTACCGGCCGCACGCCTATTACGGCCGCGTGCGTGACACGCCCGCCATGCTGCGCAGCGTCGAGGAAGTGGTGCTCATCGGCCAGGACGTGCCCTCGCAGGAGGCCATCGACCGCGCCCTGGTGCTGGCCGAGGGCGTCGAGTTCGGCAGGACGCTCGCCAACCGAGCGTCCAACGACCTCTACCCGGAGAAGATGGCCGAGATCGCCAAGGAGCTCGAGGGCGATGGCTGCAGCGTCGAGATCCTGGACGTGCCGGCCATGCAGAAGCTGGGCATGGGCGCGCTGCTGGGCGTCGGCCAGGGCGCCGCGCACGAGCCACGCCTGATCGCGATTCGGCTGCCGGGCTGGGAGAAGGCGTCGGCGGATCGACGGCTGGCCATCGTGGGCAAGGGCGTCTGCTTCGACTCGGGCGGAATCAGCATCAAGCCGGCCGAGAAGATGGAGGAGATGAAGCACGACAAGTCCGGGGCGGCCGCGGTGATTGCCGCGGCCCGCACGCTTGCGCGAATTGCCCCGGACGTGCCGGTCATGGCCGTGGCACCCATGGTCGAGAACCTGCCCGGTGGCAACGCCCAGCGTCCTGGCGACGTCGTGAAGGCTATGAATGGCAAGACCATCGAGGTGACTAATACCGATGCCGAGGGACGCCTGATCCTGGCCGATGCGCTGCATTGGGCGGAGACCCAGGGCGCCACCCACCTCGTGGACGTCGCGACGCTTACCGGGGCCGCGTCGGTGGCCTTTGGTGAGCTGATAAGCGCGTACTTCGCCAAGCCGCGCGACTGGGGCGCCGAGGTCCAGGCCGCGGCCGACGCGACAGGGGAATGGTTCTGGGAGATGCCGCTGGCAACCGAGTACCGGCCCGCCTACGACTCGGCGCATGCTGACATCGTGAACTCCGGCACTCGCGACGGGTCCCTCATCAAGAGCGCCGTCTTCCTGCACGATTTCGTGACGGTGCCCTGGGTGCACGTCGACATCGCGGGCAGCGCCTACCTGACGTCGGACAAGGCGGTGAATCCCAAGGGAGCCCTTGGAACGGCGGTGACCACGCTGGTGCGCCTCGCGCTCGATTACGCGAGCGCGACGGGGGCGTAGCGCGTGGCATGGCGGCTGATATCGCCACGGTATCTACAGACGAAGGAGCGGGCCATGCGACCCGCTCCTTCGTCATTTCTGCGTCCCTGGGTATCAGTAGTTGAACGAGCTGCCGCTCCTTCGATCTTTGATACTCAAGGCGTATCAACGGCCTCAGTCGTCGTCCGTTGCGTCGCGGACGGCATCCTTGGCCTCGCCCCAGCTCTCCTGGAGCTTGCCCTCCGCCTGGTCACGCTGGCCCTCGGCCTCGGTCGAGGGGTTGTCTGTCGCGTCGCCCCACTCTTCCTTGACCTTGCCGGCTCCTTCCTTGACGGAGCCCTCGATCCGATCGCTGTCCATCTCGTTCCTCCCGAAATGTTCGCCCGCCGGCGCAGCTACCAGCCGGCAGTAGCTCAGCACGGAGGGCAGGATGCGTGCCAGCCGTGGGTGAATAGCCGCCTAAGATGCCGCCGATGACACCGCTTGCGCTGGGCATCGGCGTGGCATTTGCCGTCGTCGGCGCGCTTTCCGAGCGCCTGGCGTCCGTCTGGCCACCCGACGAGGCGTCGCGCCGCAGTGCCGGCTGGCGGACGCTGGCAGTTGCGCTGGCGGCGGCGCTCGCGGGCTGGTCCATCGCCGCACGTTCTACGCTGCCGCCCTGGGCCACGGGCGTGTACCTGCTGCTGCTGGTCCCACTGGTGGTCCTTTCGGCGACCGACCTCGAGCAGCGCCGCCTGCCCCACCTGGTGCTTGACCCGCTGATCGTGGCGGCCGCCGCGTTCGTGATCGTCAACCCTGCCGTGCAGCCGCTGAACGCGCTCATCGGCGCAGGAACGGCGATCGGCTTCCTGGGCCTGCTGGGCCTGATCATCCGGGCCGGCGTGGCCATGGGCGATCTGTACCTGGTGGCTCCGTTGGGATTGATGCTGGGCTGGCCGACGATCTTCGTGGCGGTGTTCCTGGCGGCGCTACTTTCATCGGTCACGAGCCTCGCGCTGCTGGCGACGCGGCGCGTTGGGCTCAAGACCTACATTCCCTTCGGGCCGTTCCTGGTCGCTGGCGCGGTGCTGGCGCTGGTCCGGGACGAGCACCTGCTGGGCCCGATGTCCCAGGCAGCGGCCTGGATTGCGCACGGCCTGCCATGGGCCTGATGTCCGGGTCGCAGTAGCCCAGGCGTCCCAGGGCCACCCTCTGGTATCGCCTTGCGCGATCGGGTATTCTTCGGCCCGTCGTCCCGTGCCCGGGATGCACAAGGTCGGTGGCCGCCGTCATTCGCCCAGGCGATCCGAGCGCCGGCATTCGCGGACTGACCTTCACGAGCAATCACGGAGCCGATGTCGATCGTTCGTCGCCGAGCCGTCCTCGCCGTGGGCCTTGTGGCCCTCGTGCTCGCGCTTGCCCCGGGAGGCGTCCGCCACTCGGCGCTGGCAGGTGGCTCCGTGGACGACGCCATTGCAGAGCAGCAGCGCATGGAGGCCGAGCTTGCCCGGCAGCGTCAGCAGCTCGCCGACCTCCGGCGCCAGCAGTCGGATCTGACCGCCAGCCTGGCGCAGCTCTCAACGGATCTCAGCAAGGCGGGACTCGAGCTGGCCGCGGCCAAGCGGCAGCTGAGCGAGGTCACGGACAGGCTCCAGCAGTCTCGCCGAGACCTCGATTCCTACCGCGAGCAGATTCGAGACCTGCAATCCAATCTCGAGGCCGTCGCCGCTGAGCTCGTCACCACGCGCCACGAGCTGTCCACGCGTGAAGCGCTGCTGCAGGACCACATTCGGGTCGCGTACGAGCAGTCGCAGACGTCGCTGCTGGAGGTGATTCTCTCCACGGAGAGCTTCGGCGAGGCATCAAACCAGCTGACCTCCATGCTGACGCTGTCTGACGAGGACAGGCGCCTCGCCGATGAGATCCGCGAGACCCGCGAGAGGCTGGCAGTCCGGCAGCAGACCCTGACCGATGGTCGCGAGACGCTCACCGCGCTGCGTGATGCCGAGAAGGAGCGCAGCCGGTCGCTGGCGCAGCAGCAGCGCCAGGTCGAGGCCGCGCGCGCACAGCTCAAGGCGTATGAGCGTCAGCTCTCCGAGCTGCGGGCGCGACAGGCGGCGCAGTATGCCAAGTCGGTTCGCACGGAGCGCCGTACGCGCGCCGTCATGGACGCCGAGCGCGGCGAACTCGCGAACCAGAAGGACCTGGTCGACCGTCTCAAGGCGCGGGCGAACCGCCTCGACCTCGCCTATCGCGGCCGATTCGCCTGGCCGGAGAAGGGCGCCTTCCTGGTGACCCAGGAGTTCGGCTGGACGAACTTCGATCATCACCACACCGGCATCGACATGGCCTACCGAAGCGGCTGCGGTGGACCGATCTACGCCGCCGGCGACGGCGTGGTGCTGGCCGACGGCCATCCGAACATGCCGTACGACACGGCCATGGGCGTCATCATCGGCCACAGCCAGCGTCTCCAGAGCTGGTACTGGCATCTCTCGCGCGAGATCGTGAGCGTCGGAGAGAAGATCCACACCGGCGACGTCATCGGCTACGAAGGCGCCACCGGCATCGCGACCGGCTGCCACCTGCACTTCCAGGTCATGCTGGACGACACCCCGGTCAACCCCCGCAACTACCTGCCCTGATTCGACCGGGCAGCCCGCTTCGGGTACCGTAGCGCCCGATGCATCCCGCCATGCAGCGGCGCCGCCATCGGCTGATGGCGCACCGCACCACCCGTCGCCGCGCCCCGCGGCGCGGAATGGCTACTGCCTTCGTCGTCCTCGTCGGCCTGTTCGGGCTGTCCGTGGTGGCCACGTTGGGCGGGACCGCCGGCGGTGGGCTGCTCGCCTACAACGCGATTTCCGCGAGCCTGCCCGATGGGCGACTGCTGGATGACATCCAGCTGCCGGCCTCCACCTACGTGTACGACAGCAGCGGCAAGGTGCTGCTTGCCCGCTTCGAGTGCCAGAACCGCGAGCAGGTGAGCTTCGACCAGGTACCCGACAACGTGGTCAACGCCACGGTTTCCGCCGAGGACCGCACCTTCTGGACCAATGACGGGGTGGATTACCCCGCCATCGTACGGGCCGCCCTGGCCAACTACGAGGCGGGCCACGTGGTGCAGGGCGCGTCGACGATCACGCAGCAGGTGATCAAGTACGCCGGCTCGATCAAGATCGCGGACGAAGCCGCCGCGAACCCATCGGGCTCGGCCGCCCCCTCCGCCGATCTTGATCCGAACGCGAAGGACGCGGACAAGAACCCGGACATCTGCCAGCCGCCGCGCCTCACCTTCCTGGAGTCCGACCGCAAGTTCTGGGACAAGATCCAGGAAGCGGTCATGGCCAAGAAGGTGACCTCCGCCTACCAGGAGGAACTCGGCCTGGAGGGCGCCAAGCAGAAGATCATGGAGACCTATCTGAACCTGATCTTCTACGGGAACGGCTCGTACGGCATCAAGGCTGCGGCCGCCAACTACTTCGGCATCGAGAACCTGGGCGACCTGTCGCTGTCGCAGTCGGCATTCCTGGCCGGTCTGCCGCAGCTGCCCTCGGAGTACGACCCGTACTACAACGACCAGGGGCCAAAGCGCGGCATGGCGCGACGCGATGCCGTGCTGCGTGCCATGCGCCGCGACGACTACATCACCGACGCGCAGATGAACAAGGCGCTGAAGACCACCTGGCAGGACATGAAGCCCAGCCGGATCACCTCCATCCTGCGCGAGCCCCATTTCAGCTTCCGGGTGGCGCGCGAGGCCGAGTCGATCCTCGCCGCGCAGGGCGTCCCCAACCCGGCCGAGGCGGTGCGCACCGGTGGGTACCGTATCACCACCACGCTCGACTACAAGCTCCAGCAGAAGGCCCACCAGCTGGTCACCCAGTGGGTCCACGCCCTGGGCGACAAGAATGTGCATAACGGGGCGCTGGTGGCCATCGACTCGCGGACCGGCGCCATCGTTGCCTACATCGGCAGCGTCGACTATTACGATCGCAAGGATCCGCGCGTGCAGGGCCAGTTCGACGTCGCCGGCCTGGGCCGGCGGCAGCCGGGATCGGCCTTCAAGCCCATCGTTTACTCATCGGCGTTTCGCGCGCGGGCCGCGACCCCCGCCACCTTCTTCGTGGACAACGTCACCCAGTTCGGTGCGGATCGCGCGACCAGCTACCTGCCGACCAACGCCGACATCAAAGACCACGGCCCGCTGCTGGCGGTCGACGCGCTGCGCTACTCGCTCAACGTCCCGTCGGTGATGATGCAGTACCTGGTCGGCCCGAACGAGACTGCTAAGTTCGCCCAATCCATGGGCGTTGCCAGCAAGAAATACATCATGGATCAAGATCCCGGCCTCTCCCTTGGCCTGGGCTCGGTCCCTGTCAATCTCACCAACATGACCGGGGCGTACAGCGTCTTCGCCCAGCAGGGCACGCTGCACCAGCCGACCACGATCGCGGAGATCCGGGACCGCGACGGCCGCATCATCTACTCGCTGAAGGATGACGGCCCAAAGCCCACCCATCCGATGACTAAGCCGGAGGCCTTCCTGACGCACTGGATGCTGGAGGGCAACACGAATCCGGATACGAACGTGCTGTGGGGCTCACGCGCCCAGCTGAATACCCCCGACGGGCAGCGCCGGCACGCAGGCTTCAAGACGGGCACCACCAACGACTTCCGCGACGTGTCGGGCTTCGGCTACGTGCCCGACAGCCTGGTGACCGGCGTATGGATGGGCAACAACAACCAGGAGCCGCTGTCGAATGCGCTGGGCGTTGGCCTCTTCAGCGCCGATGGTCCGCTCTACCTCTGGCATGACTTCATGGAGACCGCGCTGAACCATCGTTGGGACTGGAACGGCCGCAAGCCGGTGCCGCAGACCGATTTCCCCATGCCACAGGGCGTGAAGATGGACCGCGTCTGCAAGTTCAGCGGCATGGAGGCCACCTCGAACTGCGGGCAGACGCGCGAGATCCCGTTCATTGAAGGCACGGAGCCGAAGCCGGACAACCTGCACAGCAAGGGCTGCTTCGACATCGTGCAGGCCATCCGGGACGACGATCGACGCCCGCAGCAGTGGATTGACTCGGCCCAGGAATGGGCCGATCGGCAGGTGAACGGGCAGCTGGGCTCGGTGGGCGATCCGACGGAGCTGAAGGAGCATGCGAACTACCGCCTGGCCATTGCGCCGGTGCTCGGCAACACGTCGTACGGGCAACCGATCTGCGGCCACGTCCTCCGCACGCCGAAGCCGGCGCCGTCCCATGGCGGTGGCTCGCAGAAGCCCAGTCCGAGCGGCGGAGGCGGGGACTGCCACGGCAATCCGAACAAGTGCTCGCCGCTCCCGTCGATCCGCCAGGGAGAGGCTGGCGCGGGCGCTGCCGTTGCACCCAGCGCAGTCGTGCTGCTGCCGGTGATGGCCATCAGTGCCGGAGCCTGGCTGCTGCCGCTCGCCGGGCGGCTTCGCCGTCGTCGTCGACGGCGCTGAGCCACGCGCTGAGCGCGTGCGAGAATCGGCGGCGTGGTCGCACCGGTCCTGACCCTGATCCTGGCGGGCGGCGAGGGTGAGCGGCTGTCGGTGCTCTCCCAGGTGCGCGCGAAGCCGGGCGTGCCGTTCGGCGGAAAGTACCGGATCATCGATTTCGCGCTGTCGAACGTGGTCAACTCCGGCCTCACCGACGTCGCGGTGCTGACCCAGTACGCGCCGCGCTCGCTCATCGACCATATCGGCGTGGGGCGTCCGTGGGACCTGGACCGCAGCCGTGGCGGCGTGGCGCTCCTGCAGCCGTACATCGGGCGCGGCCGCACGCGCGACTGGTATCGCGGCACGGCGGACGCCGTGCTGCAGAACCTCGAGTTCATCGCCGACCGCGAGCCGGAGCTGGTGCTGGTGCTGGCCGGCGACCACGTCTACAAGATGGACTATCGGCCGTTCATCGAGACCCACCGGGCCAAGCAGGCGGAGGTCACCTGCGCCGTGCGCACCGTGCCGCTCGAAGAGGCGCATCGGTTTGGCATCCTGGACACCGATGCGGACGGGCGCGTGACCGCATTCGTCGAGAAGCCGCCGAACCCGACCAGCAACCTGGTCAGCATGGGCGTGTACGTGTTCGGCTGGCCGCTGCTGCGGGACGTGCTGGACAGCGACCGCGTCGACTTCGGGCGGGACGTGCTGCCCTGGATGGTCGACCACGGTCGCCGCGTGTACTCGTACGAGTTCAGGGGCTACTGGCAGGACGTGGGGACGGTGGAAAGCTACTGGCGCACCAGCCTGGACCTGCTGTCGGATGATCCCGGGATCCAGCTCAACGATCTCGGCTGGCTGATCTACACCAGGAGCGAGGAGCGGCCTCCGGCGCGCCTGGGTCCGGCAGCAAACGTGGTGCGCAGCATGGTTAGCCACGGGTGCGAGGTGAACGGCACGGTCGAGCACAGCATCCTCTCCCCGGGCGTTCGCGTGCGAGCCGATGCGATCGTGCGCAACTCGATCGTGATGTTCGACACCGAGATCGGCGAGGGCGCCGTCCTGGACCGCGCGATCGTCGACAAGGACTGCGTGATCGGCGCGGGTGCCCGCATCGGCGATGGAGACGACCTCCGGCCGAACCGCGAGGAGCCAGAACGCCTGTACGCCGGCATCACCCTGGTCGGCAAGCGCGCCGTCGTGCCGCCGCGCGTGCGGATCGGGCGCAACTGCCGGATAGATCCCGGCGCGGGGGCCCGGGACTTCGGCCGGCGCCGCGTGATTCGGTCCGGCGAGACGGTGCGGTCCGCTGGCTGAGCCACGAGGCCCTTCCGCGCCGCCAGTCCAGCCGCCGCTCGATGCCTGGCTGGCAGAGCTCGGCGTGGACGTTGTGGCGGGGTCTGGAGCCGCCGGCGAGCCGGCCATCACCCGGGACATCCTGCTGGACGGAGAGCGGCGCTTCGACCTGCGCGTGACGGTGGCGTGGCTCGACGGCGTCGGCCTTTCTCTGTGGGCGTACTACGGCCAGGAGGCCATGGAGATCCCCAGGCGAGTGCTGCATGCCATGCTGCGCGCCAACTTCGAGCAGCCCATGGTCAAGTTTGCGATGACCGACGACGAGCGCCCGATGCTGATGACCGAGCTGCCCGCTGAGGCCACCAACCCTCACGAGCTGGGTCGGGCCCTGGCGCGGCTGGCGATCGTCGCCGATCGGCTCCTGGAAGAGACCGCGCCGGCAGTCGCGGATCGCGGGCAGCTGCCCGACTGGTCCGACCGTGTCGGACGGAACCCGGAGCTCCTTTCAGCCTATGGTCCGGAGGTGCGGGCGCTGATGCCGGCCTGGGAGCCGCCGGAGCCACGGAAGCCCCGGCGCGGGCTGCTGAGCCGCCTCGCGGGCGAGCGCCGGTGAGCTTCCGGCGCTGGGTCGCGGCGCTGGTCGTCGCGGTGGGGGCGGCCGGCGCGTTGCTATCTGGCGCCCCGACGGGGGTGGCACCGGTCCGCGCCGCGGACTATCGGCTCAGCACCGAAGCCACCTATGCGGTTCACCCCGACGACCGCGAGGTCGCGGTCACCGTGACGGTGAGCTTTCGCAACACCACGCCGGATCCGCCGGGGCGCTTCAGCGTGTTCGAGGTCATCGACCTTGCCGTGCACACGGGCGCGCGCGACGTGCGCGCCGCGGACCATCGCGGGAAGGTGAAGGTGAGCGTCAGCCGGCGCAAGGGGGTGACGGTGGCCAGCGTCCGCCCCCGGCGTGGCGTCCGCTTTGGCGCCACATCTCACTTCACGCTGCGCTACACGCTGCCCGACGCCGCCAGCCGCGATGTCCGCATCCGGCCGTCGGTCGTCACGTTTCCGGTGTGGAGCTTCGGCACCGATGGCAGCGTGGAAGTGCGCCTCCCCGTCGACTACCAGGTCCTGGTGGACGGTGACGGGCTCCACGCCGAGCGCTCCGGCGGCTCCTGGCGGCTGACCAGCGGCCACGTCCCGGACCCCTCTCACTGGCTGTCGCTGCTCACCGCCACGCTGCCGTCCACGTTCGCGAGCTTCGAGCGATCAGTTCAGCTGGCCAACGGTGCCCTACAGGTCCAGGTTCGCGCCTGGTCCGACGATCGCCGGTGGGGACGCGACACCCTGGACCTGGCAGCCCGCGCGCTGCCGAGATTGGAGCGTGCCTCCGGGTTCGAGCTTTCGCGGCAGGCGCCGCTGGTGATCGTGGAATCGCTGCCGGCCGCGGGCGGAGCGCTGAGCGAGCCGGGATCCAGTGGTGCGGACGTGGCCGTCGGATTCGACGACTCGAGCTTCACCATGCTTCACCAGCTGGCGCACGCATGGTTCACTCCACAGCTGGCCGGCGACCGCTGGATCCGCGAGGGCTTCGCGTCCCGTGCCGCCGCCACGGTCGCGCGTCAGCTGAACGTGCGCGCGCCGTACCAGCCGGGCGCGCAGGCGCGGGATCGCCGACGTGACACCCTCCCGCTCATCAGCTGGGGGGCTGGCGACTCGAGCGCGGCCCAGGACCGCTATGCCTACGCCGCCTCGTGGTCGGTGGCTGGCCAGCTGGCGCGCCTGGTGGGTCCCGAGGCACTGAGCCTGGCCTGGCGACGATCGGCGGGCGGTCTGAATGCCTACGAGCCCCTGGACACGCAGCCGGTTGCCGGCGCCGCCGCCCGCCCCCTCGATTCCCGCTCGCTGCTCGACCAGCTCGAGGCCGTGAGCCCACGCGATGCGGACGAGTTGGCAAAAACCTTCTCTGATTCGGTGTTCGATTCAGCCACCAGGCAGCTGCTGACCGCTCGCGCGAGCGCGCGCCAGCACTACCGGCTGCTGGCAGACGCCTCCGACTGGGGCGTCCCGAATCCGGTTCGCCTGGCCATGGCCGGGTGGCGCTTCGAGGATGCGGAGGCGGCGATTTCCGAGGCACGCGACTGGCTGCAGGATCGTGATCGGCTCGAGGGCGATGCAGCGGCCGCCGGACTCACGCTGCCGCGGCGGCTCCGAGACGAGTACGTGACCGGCGGTGGCACCAGCGCGGCCCGCGCTGAGCTGGAGTCGGAGGCGGCGGTGGTCAGCGACTTCGCGCAGGCCAGCTCCCGCCTGCAGCAGTCACGCTCTGCAGTGGAGCAGGCCGGGCTGCTGGGGGGCCAGGACCCCGGAGCCATGCTGAACGAGGCGCGCTCAGCCTTCACCGAGGGAGACCTGGTCGGGGCCTCGAAGGCTGCGAGCGACGCGCTGGACCGCTTGCGGGACGCGGGGCGTGACGGCCTGGTGCGCCTTGCGTCGGCGGGAGCGGTGCTGGTCACGGTCCTCATCAGCTTGGTGTGGCTGGTTCGTCGCCGTCGACAGCGCCGGGTCGGCGGTTACACTGCAGGCCCATGACCCGCACGCAGGCGTCGCGACCGCGCTTCCAACCGGCCGCCGACGTGCTGTCCGGCGAGACGGCCGACATCTACTTCGACCGCGCGCAGCGCATCCTGGCCGCCGAGCGGCTGGACCCCGTGGTGAGCATGGAGATCTTCGCGCGCGAGCACGCGGTGCTGTGCGGCGCGGAGGAGTCGCTGGCCTACCTGCGCGAGATCCTTGGCAACGGCAAGCAGATCGACCCCGACCCGATCGTCGAGTCCCTGCAGGACGGCGACAGGATCTCGCCGAAGGAGGTGGTGATGCGGATCACCGCTCGCTACTCGGCGTTCGGCCTGTACGAGACGGCGCTGCTGGGCATCCTCTCGCAGGGGACCGGCTGGGCGACCGCCGCGCGACGCATCGTGGATGTCGCCGCGCCCATCCCGGTCATCGGCTTCGGGGCGCGCCACGTCCACCCCAGCGTGGCTGACCAGATGGACTACGCCAGCGTGGTGGGCGGCTGCATCGGTGTATCCACCCCGGCCGGCGCGAGGATGGCAGGCCTGTCGCCGACGGGGACCATGGCCCACGCGCTGATCCTCATCTTCGGTGACACGGTGCGGGCGGTGGAGGCCTTCGACCGTCACGTGGAGCCGGAGATACCCAGGATCGCGCTGGTCGACACATTCAAGGACGAGGCGGAGGAGTCGGTGCGCGTGGCCGATGCGCTCGGCGAGCGGCTGTGGGGCGTCCGGCTGGACACGCCCAGCGAGCGCGGTCGCGTCACCGCCGACCTGGTCAAAGAGGTGCGCGCGCGCCTCGACGGCGCAGGCCACCCCCACGTCAAGATCGTCGTTTCCGGCGGGCTGGACGAGGAGCGCATCGGCTACTTCAAGGAGGCGCAGGCTCCGGTGGACTCCTTTGCCGTGGGGTCGGCCATCAGCGACGCGAGCCCCATCGACTTCACCGGAGACCTCAAGGAGATCCAGGGCCGCCCCGTTGCCAAGCGCGGGAGGATCCCCGGCCGTACCGAGAACCCCCGCCTGGAGCGGGTCGACCTGCACGCCTGACCTGGCCTGGACCGATGGATCCCGACGAGCGCGAATCGGCGTACCAGCTCTTTCAGCGGGGCTCGCGGCTGCTCGAGCAGCATCACCCTGGCGCCGCGGCAACGCTCCTCGAGCGCTGCCTGGCGCTGGAGCCCGGCAAGGCC
>DATAOD010000067.1:0-2943 GCA_036265975.1 Candidatus Limnocylindria bacterium | reverse complement strand
GGCTCCTCGATCAGGATGGATGCGATCCGCTGGCCGTAGAGCGCGTCGATCAGCGGGCGAGCAGATCCGGTCAGCACAGCGCCGAAGCGACGACCATCGACCCGCGGCTCAGCGATGCCGGGCACCGAGGCAAGGTCGGCCGGCACCTCGGCGTCGAACCAGATCTCGACCCGCTGCCGGGCCAGGTTGCGGATGTCGTTCACCGTTCCTTCGGCCACGATCTGGCCCGCCCGCAGCACGGCCAGCCGGCCGGCGACGCTCTGCACCTCCGACAGGATGTGCGACGACAGGAGCACGGAGGCTCCTGTCTCCTGCCGCTCCCGGACCAGGCCAAGGAACTCGTGCTGCATCAGCGGATCCAGACCCGAGGTCGGCTCGTCCAGGATCAGCAGGTCCGCATCGGTCAGGAAGGCGGCCAGCAGTGACACCTTGCGGCGGTTGCCGCTGGACAGGTCGCGGATGCCGCGGTCGAGGTCCAGCTTGAAGCGCTCGGCCAGCTCGTCCACCCGGGACTGCGCAAACCGCTTGCGCATCCGTCCGATGGACGTCAGGAAGTGGCGCGGGGTGATGCGCTCTGGCAGCCGCAGCTCCCCGGGGACGTAGGCGACTCGCTCGCGAATCTCGGGTCCGCGCGAGCGTGGATCCGCGCCGAAGAGCGTGATCCGACCGGCGGTTGGTCGCAGCAGGTCGAGGATGCAGCGGATGGTGGTGGACTTGCCGGCGCCGTTCGGTCCGACGAAGCCGAACACCTCCCCCGCCTGGACCTCCAGGTTGATGCCGCGCACCGCCTGGACCGCACCATAGTGCTTGACCAGGCCGTCAACGACGATCGGCGCTGCTTGCGTCATGGGACCCCAATGTAGCGCCCGGCCGTCACGGCCGAGGCGTGATCGCCGCCCTGGCCGGGTGGCACCATGTGCCCAATGCGGCTGGATCCGGTGATCAAGGCGGTCGAGGTGCACGCCGGCGGCGAGCCGGGGCGCGTGGTGGTGGGCGGTGTCCATGACGTGCCTGGCGCCACGATGCTCGAGAAGCGCAATCACCTGGCGCAGCACGGGGATCGGCTCCGTCGCCTCATGCTCCGCGAGCCTCGCGGCTACCCGGCCCTGTGCGCCAACGTCATCCTGCCGCCGACGCTTCCAGAAGCGGATGCCGGCTACGTGATCATGGAGCAGTCCGAATACCCGGCCATGTCCGGCTCCAACACCATGTGCGTCGCCACCGTGCTCATCAACGAGCGCCTGGTCGAGGTGCACGAACCGATCACCCAGCTGCTGCTCGAGGCACCCGCAGGGGCCATCCCCGTCAGGGCCGATGTGCACGCCGGCAAGGCCACGGCCATCACCTTCGAGAACGTGCCCGCCTTCGCGCATCGCCTGGACGTTCCGGTCGAGGTGCCGACGATCGGCACGGTGGTCGTGGATGTTGCGTGGGGCGGGATGTTCTTCGCGTTGGCCGATGCTGGCGCGCTCGGCTTCCGCCTCACGCCGGACGAGGGCCGCGACCTGGTCCGGGTGGGCGAGATGGTCAAGGCCGCCGCGCGCGAGCAGATCCCCGTCTCGCACCCGGTGACGCCCGAGCTGTCCGGCATTTCGATCCTGGAGTTCACGGGCCCGCCGTCGGTGCCTGGCGCGCACGGCAAGAACACGGTGGCCATCTCGTCGGGGACGCTGGACTGGTCCCGACCCGAGTCCTTCACCGGCGTCCTGGATCGCTCACCGTGCGGCACCGGCACGTGCGCGCGGATGGCTGTGATGCACGCCCGCGGGGAGCTGGCCATCGGCGAGGACTTCGTGCACGAGGGAATCCTGGGCACCACCTGGACCGGCCGCCTGCTGCGCGAGACGACCATCGGCGGCGTCCGGGCGGTGATTCCGCAGCTGACGGGATCGGCCTGGATCACCGGACGCACGGACTACGTCGTGGATGAGGCCGATCCGTTCCAGGACGGCTTCACCCTGGGCGACCTCTGGGGACTGACCGACTAGGTCAACCTGCCTTGGCGGACGCGTCCGCCTCCAGTGGCAGCCAGATGGTGAAGGTCGATCCCTGGCCGAGCCGGCTCTGGACCTGGATCCGGCCACCCATGAGCTCTACCAGCGTGCGCGAGCCAGACAGGCCGAGGCCGGTGCCCGCGACGCTTCCAGTGTTGGTGCCTCGGAACATGGGCGTGAAGATGCGGGCCATCTCCCTGGGCGCGATGCCGATGCCGTGATCCGTCACCGCCACCACGCCGAAGCCCTTTTCGGACATGACCTTGACGTCGATGGAGCCGCCGTCCGGGCTGTACTTCACCGCGTTGCTGAGCAGGTTGTCGAGCACGCGCCCCAGGCGCGAGCGATCCCAGTTGCCGATGACTCCCGATGATTGCGCCGTGACCTTGAAGGCATGCCGCTCGTCCGCCGAGCTGGCGTGCTCACGCACCCGCTCGTTGATCAGGGCGACCAGGTCGGTGGGCTCGAGCTGGAGCGGCACCGTGCGGCCGCCGCGCAGCAGGCTGACGTCCATCAGCTCCGAAACGAGGCCGGTCAGCCGTTCCGCGCTCTCGTCGATGTCCATCAGCCAGCGCTCCAATGGCGCGCCGTCGGCAGGGTCGCGGTTGAGGTGCCGCAGCGCCAGCTGCGCGTAGCCGCGCACGGCCGCCAGCGGGGTCCGCATGTCGTGGGAGGCGATCGCCAGGAACTCGTCGCGCTGGCGAAGTGCCTCATTGGCCTCCGACATGAGCCTGGCCGCGTCGATGGCGCTGCCGGCCCGCCGCCCAACTTCCTCGACCAGAGTCATCTCCTCCTGCGTGAATGGCAGGGCCGCCCTTCCGTTCGCGACCGACAGCGCGCCCAGCACCTTGCCGCGGCCGACCAGCGGCACGATCAGCACCTCGGCAAGGTCCACCTGTCTGAGGAGCTGCAGGTGCTCGTCATCGCGCGCCGCCTCCTGCAGCATCTC
>DATAOD010000066.1:0-3116 GCA_036265975.1 Candidatus Limnocylindria bacterium | reverse complement strand
TTGAAGATGGCCCAGTCCTGGGCGAGGGCCGAGGCGTCGCCGAGGTAGCGGTCGGCCGCGATGACCGAGGCCAGGGCCCAGATGCCCCAGTTGTTCGCGCTGTTGCCGGCCGTGAAGCGGAGCTGGTGCCAGCGGCTGTGGCCGCCGATCTCGCGGGTGCGGAGCTGGCGCAGCCAGCCGACGAAGGCCGCATCCCGGTAGCCGACGTAGTCGGCGGCCAGCACCCAGCCGCCGAGCTGGCGGCCCAAGGCGAGCACGGCGCTGCTGCAGCCGTCGCGCTGGGTGGCCATGGCGGCCTGGAGGGCCGCGACCACCTTGGCCTTGTAGCTCGCCTGGCCGGTGCGGGCGTAGACCAGCGCTCCCGCCAGCGCCTGCACATCCGCCTTGTTGTCGCGGTTACACAGGTCGGCGGCCGTCCAGGTGCCGTTCGCCGTGGCCAGCACCGCGTCCCATGCCGATCCCGTCATGGCCTGGGTCGCCACGTCAGGGCCGAGGGATGACCCTGCGGGCGGCGGCGGCGGCGGTGGCGGTGGTGGAGGCGGAGGTGGCGGCGGCAATGGAGTCGTGTCCGGCGGCGGCACCAGCGAGGTCACCGTCACCAGGGAAGTATCGGCCATGCCGACCGATCCGCCGACCACGCGATAGACTCCCGCGGCGGAGCCTGCCGTGTAGGCGCCGCTCGCCGTGATTGTGCCACCCGTGACGGACCAGGTTGCGTTCACCGCCACGCTGTCGCCATTCGACATCCTGCCGTACGCGGCGAACTGCTTCACCTGTCCCCCCTCCAGCGTGACCGACGCGGGAACGACGATCACCTGCGACAACGTCGGCGGAGGGAGCGGGGTCGAATCGCTCGGCGCCGTGCTCGTGACCTTCACCCACGACGTATCCCAGGTCGCGGTCGAGCCGTTCACGTATTCGTGGATCACCAGTTTGGTCGTGCCGAGCGCCTTGCCGGTCACCGTGATGGAGCAGGGCGACGTGCACAGGGTCGAGCTCATCGTGGCGATCGAGCCGGAGGAGCCGATCCACCACTTGATCGGAGTGGCCACCTCGGTCGTGCCGTTGAACGCCCTGCCGAGGAACGTCGCCGTCCCGCCGTCCGGCCGGATGAGCGCCGTGTCCGCCGGCGCCAGGATCAGACGCGTGGCGCGGCCTGGGGCGACGCCATCCGACGGCGGCGGCGTAGTCGTGTCCGGCGGCGCCGTGGTGGTGTCCGGCGGTGCCGTGGTGGTGTCTGGCGGTGCCGTGGTGTCGGCCGGCGGTGGAGGCGGCGGAGAGCCGGGCGCGCCGTGACACTCACCGGTGCCGCGGTCCGTGAAGCTCTGGCCCGCGATGGGAACGAACTGCCAGGCGTAGGTGCCATCGCCCAGTGTCAGCTTCAACACGCCCGAGGCCGTACCGTTGAAGACCTCGCTGTTGGCGATTCTGCTGTTGCCCGCATAGTGCCCCACGCCGCCGGTTCCCACGACGAACTCGCGAATGCCGCTCGCGTCGTCACGGGCGCCCACGGGGGTCTGCGGCGCGAAGCGCTCGTAGTTGTGCTCGTGACCCGAAAGCACCAGTTCGGCACCGTAGTCGTACAGCGCCTGCCAGACCGGCTGCGCGCCGCTGAAGCTGCCGTGCTTGGTGCCGGAGCTGAAGCGCGGGTGGTGCCAGTATGCGATGGTGCAGCGCTTCGAGCTCGCCGCCAGATCGGCGCGAAGCCACTGCTCCTGCGCCGATCCCGCGCCCATGCTGATGTTGCTGTTGAGCGATACGATGTGCCAGGCGCCCGCGTCGAAGCTGTAGTAGCCCTTCCCCGCCTCACCCGCGGCCGACCCGAAGTAGTCGAAGTAGCCCGCCGCGCCGGACGTGTGGTACTCGTGGTTGCCCGGTGACGGCCGGGTACGCGCCTTGTGACGGCCCCACGTCGGGCCATAGCAGCTTGCGTACTGGCTCGCGGAGCCGTCGGAGTACGCGTTGTCGCCGAGCGTGAACACCGTCCCGGCGATGCCGTCGAGCAACTTGGCAGTCGCCTCGTCCTCGGTCGCGGAACAACTGGCGATGTCGCCGGCGCCGACGAAGGTGACCGGCTCGAACGCAATGGAGGCGGATGCGACGGCGGACGCGGTGGCGGCCCCTGGCGCAGCGTCGATCTCCGTCGGGTTGAGCTCGTTCTGGCAGCCCAGCAGGAGGGCTTCGGCGAGGAGTGCGGCCAGCGTGGCGACGCGGAGCGTGGAACCCGGAGAAGTCCTGCGGACGGGCATGTGCGCCCTCCTTCCCTTCAGGTAGTGGGCACAACCATACCCGTCCCCTGCTCCCCCCTTGCACCCGCGGCCCAACTTAGGGAGCGCGCAGGGGGTCGCAATCTTCATAAGTTCGACACGGTCCTTGACGCTACATCGGGTGTGGGTCACTAAGATCTTCGCAGCACAATCGTTCGGAACGGGCGGCCTCGCGTCGTGTAACAGAATTCCGTCAGGTTTGTTGACATCCAGAGTGAGTGCCTTCGCTCCGGCCGGGTGCGGCCGAAGCGGTCACGGACCACCCGGCCGGCAGCTTGACAGCGGTGGTACCGACGATGACGTTCTCTCCCGGCGCGAGCCTTGGACAGCGAGATGGCGCCCGTCCCGGCGACCATTCCATCGCGCGCTGCGGGCCGGCAATCTGGCCGCAGAACACCCCCAACGATCATAGTCGGGGCCATCCGGCCCTCTCGTGTCAGTGACCCTCTCGACGAGCCATCGTCGCGGCCGTGCCGCGTGCTGGCCCTTCCCTGCCACGAGTCAGCTCCAACCATTTCTTGGCTCCCCAGCCGGGGAGGGGAACGCACGTATGAGCCACGCACTACACTGCTGGAACGCATCGGCGCTGCGCGGATGCGCGGCCCTGACGGTCCTGGCACTGAGCCTGGGCTGCAAGGACGAAGGCGTCACCGACATCTCCGCCGAGGGTCTCACGAAACGCGTGACGGCGGCCGCCGGCTATCTCGGCCCCGCCGTCGCGGGACTTCCCATGAGCGGGTCGGCCTGGGAGGGCGTGAAGTCGGTCGCCGCCGGCGCATGGACCAAGCCGGATCTCTGCGACAGGGGTAACAAGGCGGATGTGCAGGCGCTGGCGGGCGCACTGGTCTA
>DATAOD010000065.1:0-2336 GCA_036265975.1 Candidatus Limnocylindria bacterium | reverse complement strand
AGCCGGTCTTGGAGCTTGAGACCCGAGGCGGCCAGGGGCGGCCGACCGTCGTCGGTGATCGCGCTGCGCACCGCGGCACAGTAGCCGCGCACCGCCTCGGCTTCCGGGTCGTCGCGGCTCTCCACCGCGCGCTCGATCGGGCGGACGCCACGGAGCTGCTTCTTCAGCTCCTTCTTGACGTGGCGGTCGGCCTCGAAGATCGGCAGGGCCGCCTCGCGCGGATAATGGAACTGGCACAGCTGGTGCGGCCCCCCGGGCAGCGCCTGCCGGACCGCCAAGCGCACGTACTTGGTCAGAAAGGCCGGGCGGCCATCACCTGATGACGAATGTTATGCCGGCGCCGGTTGCCGGATGAGATCGGGCAACCAAGGGACGGCCTCCGCCTCAGGGATCTTGAGGCGGGCGCCAAGATAGTCCCAGAAGGACACGGCGAGCTTGGTGCAGGTCTTGAGCAGGCTGAGAAAGGTGTCGCGCGCCTGCTTGCCGGCTTCCGAGCGGGTCTCGCCGGAGATCTTGCGCTTGGTGACGACGCAGCGGATGGCGTTCTCCGCGCCGTTGCTGTGCAGGGGGATCTCCGGCCGGTCGAGCACCAGGAGCAGCTCGGCCTTGTTGGCGCGCAAGCGGGCGACGACCTCATCGAGCTCGGCAAAGCCCGTCACCCGGCCGAAGACCCGGTCGAACCGGGCGCGCAGGGCGGCCCGCCGGGCCGGCGTCGGCTCGTCCTGGTAAAGCTTCAGGTCCTGATAGAGCCACCAGACCAGCTGGCGCTGCAGGTCGACCAGCCGTTGCTGCTCCGCGGTAACGCAGATCAGCCGCCGAAGGTGGCGCTCGGCGTGCACCCAGCATAGGGCGTGGGTGAAGACGTCGAACTGGCCTGCGTCGTCCGAGACGATGACGGTGTCGGTGAGCAGGCCACGCGCGACGATCGAGCCGACGAGGGCGGCCTCGGTCATCAGCCGCCGGTGGCCGGCGCCGAAGCCAAAGCTCGCCAGGTGCGCGCACCACGCGGCCTCGTCGGCAAAGCTCTGGCGCTCGTGGGCGAGCAGGGTGGCGATGCTCGCCTCAGGCACGCCATGCTCGACCAGGTAGGCCACCGCGGCGGCGTTGATGACGAAGTCGGGATGCCCGGCGCGCAGCAGGTCGAGGAAGTTGAGCCGGCTCTTGGAGAGGCGGGTGGCGAACCAGGCGAAGCGGTCGTCGCCGATGTGCGTGGTGTACGCGTTGCGCCCGGCATGACGGGCGCCGGTGTCGTCGACCGTCACCCAGGGCGCGGTCGCCAGCCCGGCCTCGAGCAGGGCGTCCTTCTCGGCGTGGAAGCTGTCCTGGTGCCGGGTGAGCAGGGCGATGATCTGGCCCTTCGAGATACGAATGCGCAAGGCGGCCAGCTGAGCCAGCAGGCGCTCGATCGTCACCTGCCCCTGAACGTGCTGCATCAGGATGTAGCGCACGATGCCAGGGCCGAAATGGCCGGTCACCTCCTGCGGCAGCGGGGCGACGATCTCGCGCCCGTCCGGTGCCAGCCAGCGCTCCCGCCGGTAGCGGATGACCTGCGCCGAGAGCATCAGGTCCTGGACGGTGTAGCGCTCGTAGCCCTTGCGCCGTGAGCCCGGCGGCGCCGCAACCGTGAGGGTGCGCTCCTCGGTGATGGGTGGCGTACACCTGCCGCCGCGACCTTTGCGCCGCTGCCGACGCGTCGCCTTGGCCTTGTCCGGCCCGGTCGCCTGGTCCATGCCGCCCGGCGCCAGCTTGGGCCGCTTGGGCAGGGCCTTCAGCCGGGCGTTCTCGTCACGCAGCTGTCGGTTCTCCTCCTCCAGCGCGACCACGCGCCCCAGCAGCTGGGCGACCAGTCGCTTCAGGCCGTCAGGTGACAGGGCGTCCAGATCGGGAAGGGGTGACGACATGCGTCCAGCGGATCACGCCCGCGGCGCCGAAGGAAGTCCCCCGCGTCACCGCGCTGCATCCGTCGCCCGGCCTTTCTGACCGGGTACAACCGCGGCGTCGTGCTCGACCTCGACCTCCAAGCCCGAGAAGGTCCGCGTGATCGCCTGCGTGACGTCCTCGCGGAAGGTACTGGCAGAATCCACGGTTTTCCTGGGTCAAGCAAAACTTGAGATACGTCGGTGATACCTTGGCGAACAAAGAGTGCGAAGCATCTCTTGCAAGCTAGGCAGGATTAACGTAAGTTTCCCTTGTGTTACCGGGGTTCCGCTTGGCCGGAAGGTTGAAGATGAGCCGCCCGCAGCTGTCCGTCGTTCGGCGTGTCGAGACCGTCCGTTCCGCTACCCCCTTCGCCGAGATGCTCGCGGACCATCGAGCCATCGTGCAGGGCTACCTCG
>DATAOD010000064.1:0-1550 GCA_036265975.1 Candidatus Limnocylindria bacterium | reverse complement strand
ACCAGGTTCCTGAGCCAGAAGTGCGGCGATGTCATCCCGGCCTTGCGGCGCGCCTGCTGGGGTGTCAGTCCCAGCACCCAGCCCGCGGCATTGCTGGCCAGAGCATCCGCCGAGGCGGCCTGTCGATTGGCGGCGATGAGCCGCTTCAGTTCGCGCCAGAGTTGGTCCATGGCGTTCAGTTCCGGAGCCTGCTTGGGTAGCCGAAGAAACCGGATGCCGAGCGCCGCGGCCAGCATCTGGGTGCGCGCGGCGGTATGTGCGCTGGCCCGGTCGGCGAGCAGCCAGATCGTGCCGGCGGTGCGGTAGCGGCGGCGTAGCTCGCGCAAGAATGCCTGGGCCTCGGCAGCGCCGGCCCGCGGACGGATGAGCACGACCCGGTGCGCGGTCCGCAGGTTGATCGCGCCGAACAGCACCCGCTTGGCATTCGCACCAGTGATCGGCACCGTGGCCTGTGTGCCCTTGCGGGCCCAGGCCGCGCGCAGTGGAGGCAACAACCGCAGCAATGTCCAGTCGCAGCACAGCAGCACGTCGCCGGCGCGCCAACCAGCGCGCAGGCGCCGGATTATTGCCCCTTTTTCTGGGCCAGATGTGCTGCCCGTGTGGCATAGACATAGCGGGGCCGCTTCCAGCGGTAGTCCACCTCATGCAGGCGGCGGCGCAGTGTGCGGGCGCTGACCGTGATACCATGGCGTTGCTGCAGATAATGCCTGAGCAGTGGCACCGTCCAACTCGTGGCCTGATAGCCGCAGCCGCGCGGGTCGCGTGCCAGGGCTGCCGTCAGGCGACGAGGGGTAAGCTGCGGCGCCGAGTGTGGTCGTCCGCGGCGCGGTCGGTCCGCCAGGGCGGCGGCATCATGCGCCGCCAGGTAGCGTTCGGTCCACCCGCGAACACTGAACCGCGTGGCGCGTACGCGCCGGGCCGCCTCACTGATCGGCTGTCCTTCAGCGACCAGCAGCACCGCCTCGATCCGGCGATATAACCGCGCTTCCCGGGCCACCGATAGCGCACGCTCAAGACGACGCCGATTGGTCGGGGAAAACCGCTGCACTGCAGACTTCGTATGTCCACGCATGCCAGCCAGTGTGGCAGCCGAATCAGACTGGTCAAAAACTTCTGGCTACCTACTTAGCCTGGATTATGCATGAGAGCTGACGGGCATGGTGCAAACCGTTAGCCGGCAATAGGATTTGGCTGCGACACACAACTCCAGCCGTTCCCGGAGCCCATGCCCGTCAAGGTTGAACCTACGCCATCGCTGGCCAGTCTGTCACCGGTCGCCGGCAAAGCCATCCTCGCCCGCTTCGACGGCGGGCAGCTCTCCTCCGACGCCGGCGTGCTGTTGCTGCGCGAGGTCGAGCAACGGCTCGGTATTGCCGAGCGCCTGGCCGGCTGCATCGACGACCCGCGCCTGCCTGAGCGGGTCCGCCATGAGGCCGCCGACATTCTGCGCTTCCGGATGCTGATGATCGCGGCTGGCTACGAGGATGGCAACGACGCCGACAGCCTGCGCCATGACCCGGCCTTCAAGCTGGCGCTGGGCCAACTGCCCG
>DATAOD010000063.1:0-1708 GCA_036265975.1 Candidatus Limnocylindria bacterium | reverse complement strand
ACGTTCGCCGGCCGGTTGCCCTTTACCATGGTGGCATGCTCGGCCGCACAGCGGTCGGAGACCGCATACCTTCGCGTACCGGTGCAGCGCCACGACGGCTGGCGACTGATCCCTGAAGTCACCGACGGGCACCATCGCGGTCAGGGCCGTGTGACGGCGAGGAGCTGCCAGTCGCCGTCGATGCCCTTGAGGAGGTACGTGCCGTGGACCTCCTCCAGGATGACGTCGGACCCGGCGACCAGGTCCCGCACGGTCCTGGAGACCTTCCGTCCTCGATGTTGGTCGGGCGCCTCCCGGCCGTGCCGTTCCAGGCTGTGCTCAGACGTGCGGGGTGGCGATGATCTCTGCGGCCACGTCGATGAGCTTGCGTGATGAGGAGCGGGCCATGTGGCGCAGGACCTGGAATGCCTGCAAGGAGGGCAGCCCTTTGCGCTCCATCAGCACACCCTTGGCCTGCTCAATGAGGATCCGGCGGTCCAGGGCAGTTTGGAGCTGGCCGGCGAGCCGGCGCTGCTGGGCAGCGTCAGCCGCGGTCACAAGCAGCCGCCCGAGGATGCTGGCGTGGCCGCTGATCGCCTGTGCCTCGGCTTGTGACCACAGCCGCGGCGTTGCCATGATGACCGTGAGCGCCCCCAGGGTCCGGCCCTCTGCCCGGACGGGGGCGGCCAGGGCGGCGCGCACGCTGTGGCTGGCCGCGACCGGACCCAGCCATAGCCAGCGCTGCCCCAGGCGCAGGTCCGGGATGGCCACCGGCTGCCCGGTGGCGCGGGCGTCCACCCCGGGTCCCTCTTCGAAGTCTTGTTCGATCTGGGTGAGGAGATAGGCGGGCTGGCTGGTCGCGATTGCCCATTGCGCCGCGTCAGCCTGGTCAACCGCCGTCAGCGCGCCGCCGTCAGCGCCTAGGAGCCTGGCGATCGTCTCGACGGCTTGGCGCAGCGCGTCGGCGTGGTCGCCGATCCCGCTCATCAGCGGGACCGCCGCCGGGTCGATCGGCGCGCCACCGATCGCCTGCTCGCGCAGCGTGTCCGCCTGGGACTGCACCTGGGCCAGGTCGCGAACGAGGGTTTTATTGTTCATCGCGGGCTCCACCATGCCGAACCTCCGGCCGCACTCCGCTACCCTCTGAGGAGAAGATGAGTAAAGTGTGTGGGGAGTCTACGCCGAGGATGAAGGACTTTCAAGACCATCAGAGAGCCTATGCGTGCATGCTGAAGAGATCCGCCGGCCACGGATGTACTCAGGCTTGTGCCAGGATGATCGGGCCGGCTATGGTCCGACCGTGACCAGCCGACCCGTCTACAGCATCGGCGCGGTGGCGCGGATGCTCGACATCCCGCCCGCGACGCTACGGACCTGGGAGGAACGCTACGGGCTGCCGGTCCCAGAACGCAGCCCGGGCGGCCACCGCCTGTACTCCCGCGACCAGGTCGACCAACTCCGCTTCGTCAAGGCCCAACTCGCCCAGGGCATGGCCCCCGCCGACGCCCATCGGCTGCTGGCCGAGCGGCTGGCCGCCGGCTCGTTGTCGTTCGGCAATCCCGAACCGGGCAAGACTCGGCTGCTGATCCTGCTGGCCGAGCGTGACCCCCACGCCGCCGAGCTGTCGGAGTACTTCCTGCGCACCGAGGGCTACGAGGTCGCCGCGGCGTTGGACGCCGCCGACGCCACCCGCCGGTCCGAGGAGCTGACCCCGAGCATGACCGTGATC
>DATAOD010000062.1:0-10941 GCA_036265975.1 Candidatus Limnocylindria bacterium | reverse complement strand
CGACCATGACCCAGTTCGAGATGCATGCCTGCGAGGCGCTGGGCCTGCTGAAGTTCGACTTCCTGGGGTTGATCAACCTGACGATCCTCGCGGATGCCGTCGGGCTGATCCGCCGCCATCGGGGCGTTGAGATCGACGTCGACAACCTCCCGCTGGACGACAAGCGCACATTCGAGCTGCTCTCCACCGGCGAGACGACGGGCATCTTCCAGCTGGAGGGCGGCGGGATGCGCCGCTACGTCAAAGAGCTGCGGCCGACCGAGGTCCGCGACCTGGCGGCCATGGTCGCCCTCTTCCGCCCAGGCCCGATGGCCAACATCCCGTCCTACATCCGCCGCAAGCACGGCGAGGAGCCGGTGACGTACCTCCACCCCTCGCTGGAGCCGGCGCTGCGCGACACGTACGGAATCTTCGTCTACCAGGAAGACATCATGACCGCCGCCATCGCCATGGCCGACGTTCTTGATCGCGAGCATGCCGAACCGGATCGAGTCCCCTTCGACGCTGAAGTCGAGGTTGCTCAGGTGCACGTCGGGCGGGAGAACCGCGATGCCGAGGCGGCGGCACTCGGCGATGGCGGCGGCGACCTTGTCGGCCGTATCGCGGACCGCGGTCAGAACCGACGTCATGTACTCGACGGTGTAGTTCGCCTTGAGGTACGCGGTCTGGTAGGCGATCAGCCCGTAGCAGGTGGCGTGCGCCTTGTTGAAGCCATAGCGGGCAAAGGGCTCGAAGGCGGCGAACACCTGGTCCACCACCCCGGGCGGAATGCCCTTCTTCTTGGCGCCGGCCTTGAACTTCGCCTCGTGCTCGCGAAGGACCGATTCCTTCTTCTTGCGGATGGCGTAGCAGAGGTTGTCCGCCTCCGGGCCGGTGTAATCGGCCATGGCGATGGCGGCGGTCATGATGTCTTCCTGGTAGACGAAGATCCCGTAGGTGTCGCGGAGGGCCGGCTCCAGCGACGGGTGGAGGAACGTGACCTCCTCCTCGCCGTGCTTGCGGCGGATGTAGGACGGGATGTTGGCCATAGGGCCGGGGCGGAAGAGCGCGACCATTGCCGCCAAATCGCGGACCTCGGTGGGGCGCAGCTCTTTGACGTAGCGGCGCATCCCGCCGCCTTCCAGCTGGAAGATGCCCGTGGTCTCGCCGGTGGACAGCAGGTCGAAGGTCTTCATGTCGTCCAGCGGCAGGTTGTCGACGTCGATCTCCACGCCCCGATGTCGCCGGATCAGGTCGACCGCGTCCGCCAGGATGGTGAGGTTGATCAGGCCCAGGAAGTCGAACTTAAGCAGGCCCAGCGCTTCGCAGGCGTGCATCTCGAACTGGGTCATGGTCGTGCGGCCGTCGGTTGCACGCTGGAGTGGCATGATCTCGGTGAGCGGCTCGCGGGAGATCACGATCCCGGCGGCGTGCGTCGAGGCATGGCGCGCCACGCCCTCCAGCTGCTTGGCAATGCCGATTAGCTTGTCCACCCGCTCGTCCGCGGTCATCAGCTCGCGCAGGGTGGGCGAGGTCTCGACCGCGCGCTCCAGGGAGATGTTCAGCTCGTTCGGCACCGCCTTGGCCACGCGATCGGCCTCGGCGTAGGTCAGGCCCATGGCCCGGCCGACATCCCGGATCGCGGCCTTCGCGCCCAGCGTCCCGAAGGTGATGATCTGCGCCACCCGGTCGTCGCCGTACTTTCGCGTGACGTACTCGATCACCTCGTCCCGGCGGCTGTCCTGGAAGTCGATGTCGATGTCCGGCATCGTCACCCGATCCGGATTCAGGAAGCGCTCGAACGGCAGCCCGTACTCCAGCGGGTCGACCGGGGTGATGCCCAGCGAGTAGGTCACGATCGAGCCCGGCGCACTTCCCCGGCAGGTGGTGAAAATCCCCTGCTCCCGCGCGAATCGCGTGAAGTCGGCAACGATCAGGAAGTAGCTGCTGTACCCCATTCGATCGATGATCCCGAGCTCGTAATCCAGCCTGCGCTGGACGTCCGAATTCAGCCGCGATCCGTATCGGTCCACCAGACCGCGCTCGCACTCCTTGCGCAGCCAGGAAGCCGCGTCCTCACCGTCGGGCACCGGGAAATGCGGGAGGCGCAGGGTCCCGAAGTCCAGGTTCAGGTCCACCTGCTCGGCAACGCGCAAGGTGTTGTCCATGGCGTCCGGCAGCTCGCCGCGGAAGAGCCGGCGCATCTCATCTGGGGACTTCAGGTAGAACTCGTTCGTCTCGAAGCGCAGCCGACCGGGCGTGTCCAGATTGCTGCCGGTCCCGATGCACAGCAGCAGGTCGTGCGCATCGTGCTGGATCGGCTGCGTGTAGTGGGTGTCGTTGGTGGCCAGCAGCGGGATGTTCATGCCGCGCGCCAGCTCCACCAGCTGCGGGTGCAGGCGGTTCTGCTCCGGCACCCCGTGGTCCTGGACCTCGATGTAGAAGTTCTCCGGACCCAGGATGGACCGATAGTCGTCCGCCGCTTGCTTGGCCGCCCGTTCGTCGCCTTCGGCGAGGCGCCGCAGCACTTCCCCGCCCAGGCAGGCTGATGTGCCGATGAGGCCTTCGGCGTGCTTCGCCAGCAGCCCCTTGTCGATGCGGGGCTTGTAGTAGTAGCCGTCCAGGTGCGCGGCGGTGGTCAGCGCCAGCAGGTTGCGGTAGCCGACCTCGTTCCTGGCCAGCAGGACCATGTGGTAGTAATCGGCGTCCGCCTTGCCCTCTTTGCTGGTCATCCCGCGGGGGGCCACGTACTGCTCGATGCCGATGATCGGCTTGATGCCCGCCGCCTTGGCCGCGGAGTAGAACTCGATGGTCCCGTACATCGCGCCGTGGTCGGTGACGGCCAGGGCCTTCATGCCCAGCTCAGCGGCCCGCTGGGTCATCTCCTTCGTCCGCGAGAGGCCGTCCAGCAGGCTGAATTCAGAGTGGACGTGGAGGTGGGCGAAGTCGTCCGCGGGCTGGATCTGGGGCCTCAGGGTCACGCGGCGATGGTAGTCGGCATGGTGGGTGCCTGGTTTACGGTGAACGCACTCTCCTGAGGACCCATGAATGCCGAACGCGACTCCGGAAACGATGCTCGACCCGCGATTCAGCACCGAGGGCGCCGCACCCGTCGAATGGTCGGTGGCGCGCGACCAGCTGCGCGATGCCATGAGCTACCAGCTGACCACCGTGCGAGCGGACGGCCGGCCCCACCAGACGACCATCGCCGGCGTCTGGGTCGACGACGTCTTCTCGTTCACCACCAGCAGCGGCGAGCAAAAGGCCCGGAACCTGGAGGCTGGCAATCACAACGTCATCGTGACGGCTGGAAACTCAGGCTGGGACGGCATGGACGTGATCCTGGAGGGCAAAGCGGTGGACGCGACCGATGCGATTCGCCTCAGTGCCCTGGTTGATGCCTTCAAGACCAAGTACGACGACTGGTTCAGCTTCCGATTGAACGACGGCCGATTCGCGGCGGACGGAGGCGTCGGTTCGATCCTGGTCTACGACGTCCGGGCTGACAGGGCCTTCGGCTTCACCAAGGGAAGCACGTTCAGCCAGACTCGCTGGCGGTTCTGACATGCGGAAGCTGGTGCTCTACACGCTCATGTCGCTGGATGGCGCGGTGGACTATCCCAGGGACTATTTCGCCCAGGGCCGGAGCGGAGGCCCGCCAGAGTTCGACGAGGTCATGGAGGCCAACGAAGCGCGGATCACCGGCGCGACCGACGCCGTCCTGCTTGGCCGACACATGTATGACGAATGGTCCCAGTTCTGGCCAACCGTGCCGGATGAGCAGTTCGCGACCTTCATCAACAACGTCAAGAAGTACGTCGTGACCTCCACGCCGCTCGCAAACGACTGGAACAATTCGGAGGCAGTCCATGCGCCCATTGCGGGTGTGGTGGGCGACCTGAAGGCGCAGCAGGGCCGAGACATCGGCGTGCACGGCAGCATCCAGCTCGCGCAGTCTCTGCTGGCGGAATCGCTGGTGGATGAGCTGCAGCTGGTCATCGGGCCGGCATTTGGCTTTGGTGGTCGACGGCTGTTCGAAAAGGTCGATGACGTCCGGCGCCTCGAGCTGATCAGCGCCAGGGCGACACCAAGCGGCAGCCTGCTGCTCGCGTATCGGATTCCCAGATAGCCCTCAGTCGCTGATGCCGCCGCGGTCCTCGACCGCCATCATCGTGGCCGTCAGCAGGGCGATCAGCTTCTCATCGCCCGCGCTCTCGGCGAAGACTTCGGTCTGGGCCACGGTCAGGGTGCGGCCCGCCTTCACGACCCTCCCGCGCGCCACGATCCGATCCCCCGCCGCCGGGGCGAGGAGGTTGATCTTGAACTCGGTGCTGAGCACGCCGGAGCCGGGCGGCATGAGGGTGAGCGCGGCGTAGCCGGCCGCGGAATCGGCGATGGCCGTCACTGCACCGGCGTGCACGAAGCCGTGCTGCTGGCTGATGGCGTCATGCGGTCGCAGGGTGATTTCCACGGCACCCGGCGCGACGGAGACCAGCGTTGCGCCAAGCGTCCCCATCAGGCCTTGCCGCGCAAAGCTGTCGCGGACGCGTGCCTCCGCATCGGCTCCCTGGTCGGCCACCCTTCAGTCCAAGTCCCAGATCCCGCGGCCTGCCGAGAACTGCAGGACGAAGCCGCAGCGCTGGCATAGCGGGCATTTCAGGACCCGCTTCGCGGTTTCCTCGGCCTGCTCCCAGGTCATTCCTCTCCTCCGTCCTGCATGAGCGCGTTGTACTCCGCGTCGGCGACGAGCGCTCCCCATTCGGGGTCCGCACCGCCCTCCGTCGCTTCCCAGATCGCGAGATGGGTCATGAAGTGGTCGGGGGCCGCGCCATGCCAGTGCCACTCCCCGGCGGGCGTGACCACGGTGTCGCCAGCGCGGATCTCCAAGACCTTTGCGCCGCGCGACTGCACGCGCCCGATCCCCTCCGTGACGTGGAGAGTCTGTCCGGCGGGATGCCAGTGCCACGCGTTGCGTGCGCCGGGCGCGAAGCGCACGACATTCACGCGGATGCGCGACGGTGGCTCTGCCTGGGTGATCCGATCGATCCAGGCGTCGCCGCTGAAGTGCTCCGCGGCGGCCTTCATGGTCGCTGGCTTCGGCACGATCTTCATGCGCCTTCGACGGCCTCCTTCATCAGGACTGCTCAGGCCTCAGGATCTGCCGGGCGTTCGGGTTCAGCGGCGCCATCGGGCCAGGCGCTGATGCAGACCTTATTACCGGAGCGGTCAGCCAGGATCCAGGTGCCGGGCGCCTCGGACTCATCCACGATGCGCCCACCGGCAGCCAGTGCCGCGGCCAGGCGCTCCTCGGCGACATCGCGCGCGACGGAGACATCCACGTGCATGGCGTGGCGGAGGCTCTTCTCCGGGTCGAGATCCTGCATCCAGACCGTCGAGCCGTGGCCCAGTGGATCGATGGCGTTGTCCCCGTGCATCGGCGTGTAGCCAAGGACGGCGCGCCAGAACGGCAGGTCGATGGCGTCGGGCTTGGCGGCAACGGCCAGCTGCACCTCCTGGATCGCGGCGCGATCGCCGGTGGCGCCATGCTCGCGGGCAACCCTGGAGATCTCGCGCGCAACCTCGATATGCCGCGCCTCGGTGGCCCAAAGCTCCCGGGTCAGCCGCACGGTCAGGTGGCCGCGCGCGACGCTCATGACCGTTCGCTCCTCCAGCCCGGGCACTGCAGCGACGGCCTCCGCCAGCTGCGCCGCGTGCAGCAGCGATCCCACCTTGAAGACTGCCGTCGGACCGCCGTGCAGGACGGCCCAGTCGTCAAGTCCATCGGCAGAAAGGAAGTCGCGCCAGCCCTGCTCGCTCATGGGAGTTCCCCTCTCATTTCACGACGCGGTATTTCAGGTGGGTGACGCCCTGCCCGTCCATCACCCGCAGCAGTTCCAGCTTCACCTCCGGCCCGACTCCATCGAAGAGGCGCTCTCCGCCGCCCAAGAGGATGGGGCTGACGTGGAGCTCCAGCTCGTCAACCATGCCGGCGGCCAGGTATTGGTTGATGGTCTCCGCCCCACCGCCGATGAATACGTGCCCGTCGCCTGCGGCAGCGCGCGCCTGGTCCATCGCTGACTGGATGCCATCGGTCACGAAGGTGAAGGTCGTGTCCGAGAGCGTCAGGGGCTCGCGTTCGTGATGCGTCAGCACGAAGACGGGCTTGTGGAACGGCGGCTGGTCGCCCCACCAGCCGTTCCACGGGTCGTCACCCCATGGTCCGCGGGCCGCCGGTCCGAATTTGCCGCGGCCCATGATCTCGGCGCCGACGTTCGCAATCGCCTCCTCGAAGATCGCGGTATTGGCGTTCTCCTCGCCACCCTGCATGCCGCTCGCCTCGCGCCACGCCTTCAGCGCCACCAACCAATCGTGCAGGTGCTCGCCGCCCTGGCCCAGCGGTTCCTCCTGCGTCTGATTGGGACCGGCGACATAGCCGTCCAGCGAGATGGAGATATCGGTTCGGACCTTGGTCATTCGACCATTCTGGCGTGGCCCGCGCGATAAGGTTGGAGCCTGATGATTCGAATTGGATCAGTCGTCATCCGCGTCGACAACCTGGATCGACAGGTCGAGTTCTGGTCACAGGCGCTCGGCTACGTGCCGCGCGACCGGGATGACCCGGACATGGTCCTGCTGCGCCCGCCGGATGGCGTTGGGCCAAATGTTTCGCTCGACCGATGGTTTGCCCCGGTCCAGGTTCCGCCGAAGATCCATCTCGACCTTTACGCCGATGACCAGGCTGCCGAGGTCGAACGGCTGCTCAGCCTGGGTGCCACGCGCGTGGAATGGAAGCGGATGCCGGAAGATGCCGACTTCGTGATCCTGGCCGATCCTGAGGGCAATCGCTTCTGCGTCATCGATAAGGGCTAGGCTCGTCGTATGAAGATCACGGTGATTGGAGCCAGCGGGCTCATCGGCACAAAGGTCGTCGCACTGCTTCGAGAGCAGGGTCATGAGGTCGTGGCTGCATCGCGGTCCTCCGGTGTGGACGTCCTGACGGGAGCAGGCCTGGCCGATGCGCTGGCAGGAGCCGATGTGCTCGTTGACGTCTCGAACTCGCCCAACCGGGCGGGCGGCCCGGCAATGGAGTTCTTCAGCACGTCCACCCCGCACTTGCTTGCGGCGGCAGGCGAGGCGGGTGTCGACCATTACGTAGCGCTCTCCATCGTGGGCAGCGACGCGTTGCCGGACAGCAAATACATGCGCGCCAAGGTCACCCAGGAGACGCTGATTCGCGAATCTGGGCTCCCGTACTCGATCGTGCGCGCCACGCAGTTCACGGAGTTCAGCGAGGCGATCGTAGATTCCATGACCAGCGGTGAGGAGATCCGCGTGCCCGATGCGTTGATCCAGCCCATCCCTTCCGACCAGGTCGCGGCTGCGGTTGCGCAGGCAGCCGTGACGCAGCCGATCAATGGGTACGTGAACGTGGGTGGGCCGCAGAAAATCACGTTCGAGCAGCTTGCCCGGGACGTCCTGGCGCGCAAGGGAGACAGCGGCAAGACGGTGGTGGTGGACCCTGCCACGCGCTATTTCGGGACAGCCCTCACGAGATCCAGCCTGGTCATGCCCGACTAGGCGGCATCCCACTGGACGCTGGCCGGGACCGCGACGTCGGGCAGCGGCAATGTGGCGGTCTCTTCCTCGACGCGCCGACGCTCAGCCGCTGAGAGACGGCGCCAGGGCGTGACGGTCACGAGCGCCTTGGAGCGACGCCATGTCCCGGCGATCTCGCCACCGAGGAGCAACGCGCCTGGCCAGACCCGGGTGGTCCAAAGCATGTCGCGGCGCTTTGGGTCCGGCACGAGCAGATCGCGATCCGCGTGCCACAGGAGGAAATAGGGATCGCCGCTCGGCAGCAGCCGCGCAGCGTCCGTGCGCCTGGCAGCGGCTCGCGCGAGCTGCTCATCCGCGGCCAGCAGCCAGGCGTCGCCGAGCGGCGTGCGGACGGCGATCAGCTCCGGAGCGAGACTCTCGAACGCGGCGCCAGCTCGCGGCGCGTCAACGCCGGCCCATCTCGCGAGCGAATCTGCCGTGCTGGGGCCGAAGACGTGGAGGTAGCGGCGCACCATCTCCTCCAGCGCCTCCGCGGCGCTCTCGTGTGGACGTGGCACTGCCCAGACCGCTGCCTGCCGTGCGCCTTCCCATCGGATGCATACCGTTCCTGTGAGCGAGGCGTAACGAAGGTTGTTGGGATTCATCCCCATGGCCATCCCCACGTCGCCATACCCCATCTTTCGACCGGCGAGGTGCTGCTTCAGGCGTGAGGCCAGATCCTCTGCCCGCGCGGGGAGCGCCCCCCGCTCTGGCATGCGGGCCAGTGTGAAGGCGGCGTGTGCATCGGCAGGGACCACGTAGGCGGCGTAGCGCGGACCCCAGACCTGGGCAAGCGCGGGGTCCTCCCAGGTGTCAGGCCTCACGCCTTCCACACGCGCATGTAGGGAGTGCAGCCCGGAACGCGGGACGCTGTCCTGCAGCCCAGCCCAGGCAGCCTGCTTCAGCGAGCGGCCGCCAGCCGGAAGGCGCTGGTCCAGCGCCTGCGTTGCGCGGCGAAAGGCCAGGATCTGCTCGCGCGAGAGCTGGAGCGGGCTGCTCATTCCCCGATAGCGGCAAACTCGCGATAGAAGCGGCCGGTCACCCTGATCGCCTTGCGCATGAGGTCCAGGTCATAGGACTCGTTCGGCGCATGGTTGCGGTTTTCGGCATCGCCGGCACCCAGGGTCACCATGGGCAGGGAGTGCGGCGCGCAGACCTGGTGCATCGGCGCCGTCCCACCCATGCTGAACCAGCGCAGCCGCGGCTCGTCGAAGACCCCCTCGTGCGCGCGATCGGCGGCGTCGACGAGCGGGTCGTTGATATCGGTCCAGTAGGGAAATTCGCCCCGATGGATGACCACCTCGATGTCGTCGAAGCCGCGCTTGACGAGGTGGGCCCGCACGCGCTGCTCGATCACGTCCGGATCCTGGTTCGGGATCAGCCGCATGTCCACCTTGGCCGATGCCTGCGCCGGCGTGATCGTCTTCACCCCGGGGTCCGTCCAGCCGGAAATGATCCCGGAGATGTTGCAGGTCGGATGGAACATGTCGGCCACCTGCGCATCGAACCCCGTGGCACCGCCCACGAACTCCTTGACGTCGTAGATGCGCTTGATCTCCTCCTCCTCGAAGGGGAGCGTCCTGAGATGGGCGAGCTGCGCTGCGGTGGGCTGCGCGACGTCTTCCATGAAGCCGTCGATCAGGATCTTGCCGTCCGGGCTGCGCAGCGTGGAGAGCGCCTGCATCAGGCGCCATGCCGCGTTCGGGAACAGCTGGGCGCCACCGGAGTGCGCGTCGAACGCCAGGGTTCGGACCGATAGCTCGGCGTACACCATGCCGCGCACCCCGCAGGCCAGCATGGGGCGGCCCTTCTCGTCCACGCCGCCGCCCTCGATCAGCGCGCCATGGCCCTCGAAGAACTCCGGACGTTGCTGGAGCAGCGGCGCAAGGTGTTCTGAGTCCGACTCCTCCTCGCCCTCCACGATGAAGCGGATGCGGCACGGCAGCTCTCCGGTGGCATCGCGCCAAGCTTCCGCCGCCTGGATCCGATGCAGGAGCTCGCCCTTGTTGTCGCACACGCCCCGGGCGTAGAGACGGCCTTCGCGGATCTGCGGGTCATAGGGCGGCGTGTCCCACAGGTCAAGTGGCGCGGCCGGCTGCACGTCGTAGTGCTGGACCGCCACCAGCGTGCGCGGCCCATCTCCCATCTCCCCCACGACCAGCGGCGGGACGCCGTCCTCGCGCAGGACTGTGACCTCGGCACCGGCGGCACGCAGCCGCTGCTTGATCCACTGCGCGCCGTGCTCCAGCTCCTCGAACGCATCGGTCTCGCAGGGAATGCTGCAGAAGTCGCGCAGCTCCTCCACCCAGTCATCGAAGCGCTCATCCACCAGCGCGTCGAACGCGGCGAGCTTGTCGACGTCCATCGGTTCAGGCATGGCGCATATCGTACGGGTGCATACTCGCCGCGCGATGCCTTCTCGAGCCGGCTCCGCACAGCCGCTACGCGTCGCCAGCCACCTCGCACCCGAGGTGGAGTCCCTCTACGCCTACCTCGCGTCGCGGATGGCGGAGCGTATCGGGCGCCGGCCAGAATTCACCGTCGCCGAGTCGTACGAGCGGTGCGCCAAGGACGTCGACGACGTGTGCTTCGTGTGCAGCATCCCCTACCTCCTTTTCGCCGATGCCGGCCGCATCGACATGGAGGTCGTCGCCGCGCCTGTCCTCCGCGGAGACCGATACGGCGGACGCCCGATCTATTTCTCCGACGTCATCGTGGCGTCGTCCAGCCCGCACCGCTCCTTCGCCGATCTGCGCGGCGCCAGCTGGGCCTACAACGAGCCGTTCTCGCACTCCGGCTACGTGACGGTGCTGCATCACCTGGCGACGCTGGGCGAGGACGGGACCTACTTCAGCCGCATGGTTGAGGCGGGCTTCCACCAGACCGCCATTCGCATGGTGGCCGACGGCCGCGTCGACGCTGCCGCGATCGACTCCCAGGTGCTGGACATCGAGCTGCGCGACCATCCTGAACTGGCGGTTGCGCTCCGACGGATCGGCACCATCGGGCCATCCACCATCCAGCCCGTGGTCGTGTCGCGCTCCCGCCTGACCGATGGCGAGCGTGCTGCCATCACGCAGACCCTCCTGGACGTCGCCGATGAGCCGGCGGCTCAACCGTTCCTGGACGCTGCCCTGGTCGAGCGATTCGTGCCGGTCTCGGATGGCAGCTATGCGGACATTCGCGTGATGTTCGAGCGCGTGCAGGCCGCTGGGCTGCTGGAGGCGGCGTGGCATGCCACGTGGCGAGCAATGGCCGATGCCGACGGCAGCGCCCCGAGCTTCGCGGATGCGGCACCGGCATGAGACCCGCCTGCTTGAGCCCGTAGGCCGTTACCATCGGGGCCATGACAGTCAAGGGCATGGA
>DATAOD010000061.1:0-1897 GCA_036265975.1 Candidatus Limnocylindria bacterium | reverse complement strand
TGGCAGCCGTGGCCCTGGTGTCCGGCGACACTGGTAGGCGTGCTTGGCGGCGTGTCGCCTTACTGGTCCTTGCCGTCTATCTAAGTGCTCCTTCTTGAAGGTTCTTGGGTGAATGTCATGCGGCTTCGGCGAGCTGCTGTTTCTTGTCGAGTCGCCGAAGCAGGTCGTCCAGGTCGGCTCTGGTGAAGCGCCAGTCGAACGGCACCGCGGTCTGCTCGTAGCGGCGCTGGAAGCCCAGCAGCCGCTGGGCGACCTCGGCCAGGTCGGTGAAGTCGTTGGGTTCAGCACCTTGCGCTGCACGATCGAGAAGTAGATCTCGATCTGGTTGCGCCAGGAGGCGTGGATCGGCAGGTGGACCAGGCGCAGGTTGGGCCAGGCGCCTTGCAGTCGGTCGACCGAGGCCTGGCCGCGGTGCGAGGAGCCGTTGTCGACCACCCAGAACACCCGCTTGGCGGAGGCGTACGGCGCGGTGCTCATCACCTGATCGACCAGGCGACCGAACGGGGCGATGCCGGTGGTGGGCTCGCAGCGCCCAAACAGCCGTGCCTGGTGGACGTCCCAGGCCGCCAGATAGGCCAGCGCCCCGCCGCGCTCGTACTCGTGCTCGACCCGCATGGTGCGGGCCACCCCGGGCGGCAGGGTGGAATGGCAGCGGCAGCGGGCCTGGATCGAGGTCTTCTCATCAGCCGAGATGACGAACTCGCCCGGCTCCAAGCGCCGCCCCTGGAAGCGGCGGGCGTACAGATCCAGGACCACCCCGGCCTTGGCGGCGAAGGCGGGGTCGCGGGGGAAGATCCAGGAGCGGTGCCGCCAGGGCTTGAGCGCATCTTCGTTGAGCCACCGCCAGATCGTGGAGACCGACACCTGGTCGATCAGGCCGGTGGTGATGACCTCGTCGCGAAGCTCGGCCAGGCTCCAGCGGCCAAGCGGCACGGCCCGAACCGCGGGCAGCTCACAGGCGATCGCCTTGACCTCGATCACGACCGCCGAGGGGGAACCGGCGCGGCCGGCCCGGCCGCTTGCGATCCCCCAACCCCGAAAGGCCTTCCTCGACAAAGCGCTTGCGCCACTTCGACACCGTGTTGACCGCCACCCCCAGCCGCCCGGCGATCTGGAGGTTCTGCTGGCCATCGGCGGCGGCCAATACGATCCTGGCCCGCACCACCTCACGTTGCTCGGCAGTGGGCTTGCGAACCCGGCCCTCCAGCACCCGCCGCTGGATAGCCGTCAGCGTGACCACAAACGGGCTCGGGCGGCTCACGAGCGGCTGACCACCAGCAGCCCGCCCGGCGTGGTGGCCGCCCCAACGCTGACCGCCACCGCTTCCAGCAGGCTCGCCTTGAGCAGCTCGGTGGAACAGCTGGCCTGCTCGACTATCACCGCCGCAGCCACCTGGTCCGACACCCGCCCGGCGTCCCGCAACCCTTGCACCGCCCGGACCAGCCCAGCCCGAGCGATCGGGTTGTCCACCTCGGCCAGCGCCGCCGGCAGCACCGCGGCAACCTCATCGGGATCATCCTCGGCAACCGCGGTGCGCAGCTGTTCCAGCGCGGGGCTGAGCAGCCCAGGCAGCGGCAGCTGCATCGACACGTCCTGCTTGGGCAGTCTGGTCGCCGCATCCAGCAGCGCCACCACCTCGGCGTCGGACCGTGCATCCAGCATCAGCGCGGCCACCCGCGCCTGCTGGTACAGCCACGCCTTGGCCAGTTCGACTTCTGATGGTCCTCGCCGCACCCCGCAGCAGCGCTTGACCTTACGTCCGCTGCCACACGAGCAGCGCTCGTTCCGCCCTTGCTGGGCCATGACCTCCGCTTCCTGGGACGCCCGCCTGATGCCGCGCCACCTCCGCCCAAGCCGATCAGGCGGAACTTACACCCATGTAGTTCCAAGATGGAGC
>DATAOD010000060.1:0-15607 GCA_036265975.1 Candidatus Limnocylindria bacterium | reverse complement strand
CAGGAACACTCGAGCCGGGTTGAAGGCAAATGGCCAGCCCTTCGCAAACCGCGCATCGATGGCCAGCACGTCGGCCACCGTGCCGACGCGGAAGCTGGCGCCGAGACCCTGGCGGATCTGCGGCCACAGGAAGTTGACGGTGCCCGCCCCGAACTCGAGCGTCAGGAGGGCGAGGCCTCCGCCGAGCATGCGGCGCATGAATCCCCGCCGCGTGATCTCCGCGGGCGAGTGACTCGCTACCGCCTGGCGGCCTGGCATCGGTCGATCGGCCACGGTATCGGCCTCCGATTCGTCGGGTACCGATATCCGCCTTGGCTGCCGAGCAGTCAAGGGTCGCGCGTCCCGGCGGTTCCGGGACATGGCGGGCGCGTACGATGGCCGCGTGGAACGGCCGCGCATCGTCGTGACCCTCTCGCATCCCGAGCGAGCCGCCGATCCTGCGGTCGCGCGGCTGAAGAACGAGCGCTATTGCGAGGCCTTGGAGCGCGCCGGCGGCCAGGCCGTCCCGGTCGATGAGGCCACGCCGACCGCCGAGCTGGAGGAGGCGCTGCGCGACATGGATGGCCTGCTCATCACCGGCGGCGCGGACCTCGATCCGGCCCTGTATGGTGAGCAGCCGGCCGGATCCCAGGCACCGGACGCCGGGCGCGACGCGCTGGACCTCTCGGCCTTCCGCGCCGCGGCGGAGCGCGGCCTGCCAGTACTGGGGGTCTGCCGCGGCATGCAGGCCATCAACGCGTTCAGCGGCGGAACCCTGCTGCAGCACGTCGATGCGCACGAGAGCCTCCCGTACCTCAGTGGAACCGCCACGCAGCACCCGGTGGATGTCGTCGACGGGTCGCGCCTGTCGTCCATCGTCGGCGGCGAACCGGTGCTGGTCGTCAACAGCTATCACCACCAGGCGGTGACGCGGGAGCGGCTGGCGCCCGGCCTTCGGGTATCGGCGACCGCCGACCACGACGGCGAAGGTCTGGTCGAGGCGCTCGAGGCCCGCAATCCCGATCAATGGCTGGTCGGCATCCAGTGCCATCCGGAACGCACCGAATCGTCGCCGCTGGTGCTCGAGCGGCTGTGGGCGGCATTCATTGCCGCGGCGGCACAGGGCCAATGACCAGTCGAGCGGTCACCTCCATCGCCGGCGCAATCGTTGCCCTGGTGGTGGTTGCGGCTGCGATCGTCCTGGTTGCCGCGAACCGAGGGCCCGCCCAGTTCCCTGACGGCACGCCCCAGCGGGCCATGCAGGACTACCTGGCCGCCTGGAAGGATCACGACCTCGACACCGCGTACGGCTTCTTCTCTACGGACGTCCGCTCGGCCAGCTCCCTGCCCGACTATCGCCGCAGCGTGGACGGCGAAGCGTCTGCGTTCCCCGGGGAGGAGGCGATCTACATCGACGGAGTGGAGGGCAGCGGAGACCGCATCACGCTGCACCTCACCGTGGAGCATTACGCATCCGGACAGGGCGGCGAAAGCTATCGGACGCCGGCCACAGTTCCCATGGTCCGAGAGGCGGATGGCTGGAAGCTGGACCGGCTGGTGATCGGAGTTGAGCCCGGCCCATTGCCCTTCGACGAATCGCTGTAGGAGGCCCAGCCATGCAGATCGTTCGCCGTCTCTATCTGTACGGCATGAGCGGCATCACGCTGGGCGTGCTGCTGGTCGGCCTGAACAACCTGTTCGTGGTGGTCTTCCACGCCTTTGGTCTGGGCCGCGGGGAGCTGATCGGCGGGAACGCCGGCGACCGCGAGCAGCTGAGCCTGGCGATTGCCCTCACCCTGGTCGGGCTGTTGGTCTGGACCGTCCACTGGCTTTTCGTGGAGCGCAGCGTTCGCATCGGCGCGGCGGGCAGCGAGGGGGAGCGCGGGTCGGCGATCCGCGCTCTGTACGTGTCGCTGGTGCTGGCGGTGCTGCTGTTATTCGGCGTGCTGGCTGGCATCCAGCTGCTCGAAGCCGTGGCACGCGCTCTCCTGGGCGTGTCCAACAGTCCCGATTTCGGCTTCCTTGGCATCGATGCGGGAGCCGCGCTGGCGACCCTGCTGGTGGTCGGCCTGGCCTGGCTCTACCACGCCGCGATCCGCCGCAGGGACCTGGCCACCGCCCCGATGGAGGGAGCCGCGGCCTGGATACCGCGCATCTACCTGTACGGGGCCACGTTCGTTGGCCTCGTCCTCGCGGCGCTCAACATCGGAACGCTCCTGTCCACCGCGCTCGACGTCGCCGTCGGCACTGGGCCCGACTTCGTCGATCCCGACTTCATCCGCCGCGGAACGGCCGACGCGCTGGCCGGAATCGCGGGTTGGGGCGTCGTGTTCGTGGGGCACTGGTGGTACGCCACCACCCTCATGCGCGGCGAGGGCTGGCGGGCGTCCAGCGAGCAACGGTCGCGCGTCCGCGTGGCGTACCTGTTTGCCGTGATCGTGGCTGGCGCCATCGCCACCGTCGTCTTCGTTGCGCAGGCCGTGAGCGCCATCCTGCGCCTGCAGTTCGGAGTCCAGGACGAGTTCTCGAGCACTACGCTGCAGATGGTGCTCGGGCCGCTGCTCAGCCTGCTGCCGTGGGCGTTCGCGTGGCTGCTGCACCGGCGCTGGCTGGAGGATGAGGCGAACATGCTGGCGGACCCCGCGCGGAGCCTGGCCGTGTCGCGGCTGGCGTCCGCCGGCGTTGCCCTGATCGGTCTGCTGGCGGCAGCCGGAGGCATCGGCGGCTTGCTCGGCTTGCTTCTCGACATCGTCCTGGGCGGAAACCGGACCTCCGAGCAGCTGTGGCGGAGGGAGGTGGACGAGTTCCTGGCGGTTGCCTTCATTGGCTGCGTGCTCTGGCTATGGAACTGGGCTTCGCTGAAGGCGCGTCGCTCGCGCGACCCCGAAGGAGAGGCCCACTCGACCATCAGGCGCGCGTACCTGCTGAGCGTGGTCGGCGCGTCGCTGCTGGCGGGACTGGCCAGCCTGATCGTGCTGCTGTACCAGCTCTTCAATGCAATCCTGGGGGTGGACCCGTTCGTGAACCGCGCATCGGAGATCTCCGCCTCGCTCGGCGCGCTGCTGACGGCCATCGGCCTGGCCGTCTACCACGGCCGGGCTGAGCGACGCGACCACGCGCTCCGGGAGTCGACCGTCGTGCCTGAAACACCCGCAACCGCAGCAGAGACAAGCACACACACAGGGCCTATCGAAGCGACCGCGCAGGTCGTGGAACGACGCCTCGTGCTACGTGGCGCATCGGCAGACGAGGTCGAGGCGGCGCTGCGCCAGCTGCGGAGCAACCTGCCAGCCAATATCGTGCTGGAGGAAGACTGAACGGTCGGGGGCTTCAGTCCTCCAGGGCGCGACCCAGGAGCAGCGGCATCCCGAGCCGGCTGTCGTAGCGCGGCCGCAGCCGCTGCTCGTTGTACATGGAGCCGATATCCAGCCGCCGCGACCCCAGCGAGCGGTCCGGCAATGGCGCATGCGTGTACTTGCCGCCATGGATGGCGACCATTCGGCCGCTGACCCCATCCGCCAGCAGCTCGACCGCGATGTTCGCGAAGGTGGTGGCGACCATCGAGTCCAGCGCATCGGGGTCGCCGCTGCGCAGGTCATAGGTCAGGTCGGAGTGGACGGTGTCGATGCCGGTCAGGCCCTTGAGCTCCTCGGCCAGGGCAAAGCCCACGTCGGCCTTGCGCCGATGGCCGTAGGCATCGGCGTCGCCGAACTCCTCCAGGTGCGCGCCGGTCCACACGGCACCCTCCGAGGCGATGACCAGTGCATATCCGCTCGGGTTGAGGCGGCGGTCCTCGATCAGGAGGTCGGCCAGCCGCTGCAGCGGGAACGGCGCTTCGGGAATGACGCATCGGCTGCTGGTGACGTAGGCGGCGTACCAGGCGCTGTAGCCGGCATTGCGGCCGAAGATGCGGAAGACGCCGATGCGCTCATGGCTGCCCAGCGTGGTGCGCTGCCGGTTGATGAGCTCCTTGGCGCGCGTGACGGCGGTTGAAAAGCCGATGCAGTACTCGGTGCCCCACACGTCGTTGTCCATGGTCTTGGGGATGGCGATCAGCGGCACGCCCTCCTTGCCCAGCCGCGCGGCGTAGCTCAGCGTGTCGTCTCCGCCAATGGCCACCAGGTGGCTCAGCTGCAGCCCCTCCAGGTTGCGCAGCACCAACGGCGTTAGGTCGTAGTGATCATCGCCGGTGGCATAGGCGGCCCGATCCGCCTCCGCCAGATGGGGCGGCAGGGCCGACGAGGGCATGCTGCCCGGGTTCGTGCGCGAGGTGTGCAGCATCGTCCCGCCGGTGCGGTCGATGGCCCGCGTGCTCTGTCGATCCAGCGGACGGACCCAGTCGGCCTGGTCATCGGCTCCGACCCTCACGTGGGTCAAGCCCTGCCAGCCGCGGCGGATCCCCGTCACCTGCCAGCCCAGCTCCGAGGCACGGTAGACGACGCTCTTGATGACCGAGTTCAGGCCCGGGACGTCGCCGCCGCCGGTGAGGATTCCGATGTGTGGCATCCGTGCTCATCATGCCGCGCCGGCGCGCGGCGCGCAGGCAGATCCGGGAGCGAGCGAGCGCCTGGTCACTGGCACAAATCGGCGATTTCTGGCATACTGCTCGTCCCCCGCGCGGCGCAGCCGCGACAGACTCCGAGGAGCACGATGGCAACCACCGTCAACGAACGACGCTACGTCACCTGGCGCCTGCCGGACCGCCAGTTCTCGAAGGTTCACCTGCAGCGCGATCCAGAGTTCACCGTGTGTGGCAAGACGCTGCCGCGCGCGACCGGGTCGCCGCAGCCGCCCATCCCGGCCGCCGCAATGTGCCCGGAGTGCGCAGCCTCCGAGGCCTGATCCGCATCCAGCTGCGGCCCCATGTGCGGCCGCTTCGCACAGCCGCGCTCGCCTGAAGAGCTGGCGCGGCTGTTCCGTGCCACGGCGGTTTCGGACTTGCCGGGCGACCGGTTCAATGTCGCTCCCACCGATCCCGTCGCGGCCGTGGTCGAGCATCACGGAGAGCGGGTGCTGGACACCTTCCGCTGGGGCCTGGTTCCCTTCTTCGCCGAGGGGCCGAAGGCGCGCTCGCCGCTGATCAACGCCCGCGCCGAGACGGTGGAGGTGGCTCCCGCCTTCCGCACATCCTTCGCCCGTAGGCGCTGCATCGTGCCAGCCGACGCGTTTTACGAGTGGCGCCGTCACCGCGATCCGGCCTCCGGCCGGGTAACCCGCTCCGAGCCGTTCGCCATCCGCCTGCAGGACGACGAGCCGATGGCGTTCGCAGGCATCTGGGCCATCTGGCGCGATCCCCGGACTGCGGAACGGCTCTACAGCCTGGCCATCGTCACCGGCCAGCCGAACGACCTGGTGGCCACCGTGCACGACCGCATGCCCGTCGTGCTGGAGCGGGACGACTGGGACACCTGGCTGGACGAAGCGGCCACGCCCGATGAGCTGCGTCCCCTGCTGCGGCCACTGCCCGAGTCCGCGCTGACGATGTATCCAGTCTCGCCCGCGGTCAACAACGTGCGCAGCCAGGGCCCCGAGCTGCTCCAGCCGCTCACCCGCTGGAGCGTGGATCCGTCGTGATCATTCGCCTGCCGCGCGACGCGATGGTGCTGCTCATCGGGCCAAGCGGGGCGGGCAAGAGCACCTGCGCGGCGCGCCATTTCCGGCCCACCGAGGTGCTCTCGTCGGACGAGATGCGGGCCATGGTCGCCGACGACCCGCATGACCAGGCGGCCACCGAGGCGGCCTTCGAGCTGCTGCATGCGGCGCTGACCCTGCGCCTGGCGCGCCGCCGCCTGACGGTGGTGGATGCCACCAATGTCGAGCACTGGGCGCGGCAGCAGCCGCTGTCCATCGCGCGGCGCCTGCGGCGGCCGGCGGTGGCGCTGGTCTTCGACCTTCCCCTTGAGACGTGCCTCGCCCACAACGCCGTCCGCGACGCCCCACGGCCAGCCCCCGCGATCCGACGGCAGCATCGGACCCTGCGCGGTTCGATCGGTGCCCTGCCCGGCGAGGGGTTCGAGGCGATCTGGACACTCACGAGCGAGGAAGAGGTCAACCAGCTCCGCATCGAGCGCAGCTGACCCGCGACGCCAGCCTAGAGGACCCGCGTCGTGGCCAGCGCCACGTCCCGGACGTAGTGGATGTCCGAGGCCCAGGCTCGCGCCAGGATGACGTGGAACATGGCCCGTGCCTGCCCGTGCGGCAGGTCGATGGACGGCAGCCAGGCCTCGATCGCGTCGGCCTGGAAGGGATGCACCGCGAACTCGCCACCGAACTGATGGCCATCGGCTTGCAGGCGTCCGTGCTGCACCAGGATCTCCTCCTGGTGCCCGCCGCTGTGCAGGACACGAACGTGGACCCGCAGCTCCAGCCTGACCTCCTGGACCTCGATGGCCTCCGCGGTCTGCAGCGTGAACCGGCCATGGAACGGTTCCCCCAGGCAGATGGGGACAGGCTCGAGCCTGACCTGCGCCGGGAAGGCGTCCACGTTGGTGGGCGCCTCTTCGAACAGCCCGTACTGGCCGGTGTCCACCACCCCGGCCTTCAGCAGGGCGGTGGGCTGGGCCACGCGCACGGCGGAGCGGAAGGTCTCGTCCATGGCCATCGGCAGGTCGACCTTGGACTCCACGAACCAGTCGCAACGCAGCTCCTCGCCCTCGAACGTCGCCGGACCGAGGCCGGGCATGTCGACGTGGAACGTCCATGTCTGCGGCTGCCCGGCCGCCAGGCGCGTGGCGCCGGCGAGCGCGAACTCGCCGCGGTGCAGCTCTTCCTCGGCTGTGCGCGTGACGGTCCGGAACGTCATCTTGCCGTCCGCTCCGGCGGAGCTCTCGGTGTCGTCGTACCGGTAGCGCTCGACGCAGCGCAGGACCGCGCTCACCCCGCGTGCGTTGAGATCGCGGCCGGGCGTGAAGGTGAGGGTGAAGGTTGCCGGTCGGTCGGGCAGCAGGACGGGCGGATCGACCGCCAGGCGCCAGCCGCTGTCATCCGTCATGGGCTGCCTCCCCGCGAGATCGCGGCGCAACGAAATGTCCCGAAGGAACTGCGGCCCCGGTCCGGCGGTGCGAGACCACCGACCCGGTACCGGAACGCTTGATGCAATCTCGTGATCCGGTATCCGCTGCCCCTTCGGGACGACCGAAGCATAGGGGCGCGACGCGGCGCCTCACAAGCCCCTTTATCCCCGACTTTGCGAGCGCCCGGGTGCCTTTTCCACAGCTCATCCCCATCGGCCGCCGGTGTACGCTCCGCGCTTCACGCAGCGGAAGGAACCCGATGCCGCACCAGGGCGAATGGGGCAAGGCGCCCCCTGAACTGGCTGAGCGCTTCAGCGCAACGGTCAGCCCGCTGCCGGGTGCGCAGGTACGCAAGATGTTCGGTTACCCGGCCGGCTTCGTGAACGGGCACCTGTTCACCGGAACATTCGAGTCCAGCTGGTTCGTTCGCCTGCCCGATGACGCCCGCTCCGAGCTGGCGGCAGCCGGTGGCACCGAGTTCTCGCCGATGCCGGGCCGCCCGATGCGCGAGTACCTGGTCATGCCGCCCTCGCTCTCCGGCGACGCCGGCGCGGCGGAGCCATGGGTGCGACGGGCGCTCGAGTACGTCAGCCAGCTGGCACCCAAGCCGAAGCGCTGACGCGTGAGGGATCCTCGGAATGGCGACGAGCGCGTCGCCTACCTCCTCCTGTTCGCCATGGCCGCCATGTTCGGCGGGACCTGGGTGGCGGGCCGCTGGGCCGTTGACGAGCTGCCAGTGTTCGTGGTGGCCGAGCTTCGCTTCGGATCGGCGGCCATCCTGCTCGCCGCGTGGGTTGCGCTGTCGCGGCGGCGGCTGAGCGCGGTCAGGCGAGCAGACCTGCCGCTGGTCGCCGGGCTCGGGCTCACCGGAGTGGCCGGCTACAACTGGCTGTTTCTCACCGGCCTGACATTGGCGCCGTCGTCCGACGGATCCATCCTGGTGCCGGGCACCATCCCCATCCTGACCATGATCCTGGCCGTCATCCTGCTCGCGGAGCGCATCGGCCGACGGGCCGTGCTGGGGATGGCGGTCGCCATCGCGGGCCTGCTGGTGGTCATCGGCCCGGGAAGCCAGGTCGGCGGCGCCCGGCTGACGGGCGACCTGATCTTCCTCGGCAGCGCCGGCTTCTGGGCCAGCTACAACATCCTCGTCAAGCTGGCCGGCCACCGCTTCGACGCCGTCAGCGCCACGCTGTACGCCATGGTCGCCGGCGCGGTGTTCCTGCTGCCACTCGCGCTGCTGCAGGTCCGTCTGGTCGATCTGGAGGCAGCCAGCCTCCGCGCCTGGGGCTCGATCGCCTACCTCACCGTCTTCGGCTCGATCCTGCCATTCCTCTTCCTGCAGATTGGTGTCGCCCGCATCGGCGCCGCACGAGCCAGCGCCTTCACCCTCCTCGTGCCGCTGTTCGGCGTCGCGCTCTCGGTGTTCGTACTGAATGAACGCCCCACTCCGCTGATCTTCGTCGGCGGAGTGGTGGTGCTCGCCGGCCTTTGGCTGGTCCAGACGGACCGGGCCACCACACCCGCACCTGAGCCGATGGGCTAGGCCAGGAACTCGGCGATGAGCTCGGCCACCCGCTGGCTGGCCTCGAACTGGACGGCATGCCCGACCCCCGGCAGCGCCAGGTATCGTGCTCCGGGAATTGCGGTTGCGATCTCCCTCCCCGCGGCGGGCGGCACAATGCGGTCCGCCAGCGGCACGACCACCAGGGTCGGCGCCTTGATCCGGCCCAGGTCGATGGGCGGCGTCGCCGCCGTGTCCCGCACGAAGCGCCGCAGCACGGCCAGCGTGCCGGGGATCTGCAATGGATCTACATAGCCGCGCACGAGCGCCTCATCGGCGATGCCCGCGTCGCCGGAGGTGCGCGTCACGAAGCGTCGCACCGCCGCGCGGCCGAGCATCGGGAAGCGGACGGCCAGCGCCAGCCCGACCAGGTTGGCGTCAGACAACCGCAGGACGCGCGCCGCGCTGACGGTGGCCAGCAGCATCAGGTGGTCGACCCGCTCGGGGTATCTGACGGCCAGCCGCTGCGCCACCGATCCGCCCCACGACAGCCCGACCACGTGCGGCCGCTTCAGCTCCAGTGCGTCGAAGAGCGCGACCAGGCGGTCGGCGTACGACTCGCCATCGAGCGCCCGGCGAATGCGACGTGTGGACCAGCCGAAACCCACCATGTCGACCGCGGTCATCGCGAAACGGTCCGCCAGCAGCGGCATGAGCGCGGAGAACGCGGTGGCATTGCTCGGAAAGCCGTGAACCAGAAGGACCGCTGGGCCGCTGCCGGCCTGCACGACCCGGACGCGCTCGCCGTCGACGTCCAGGAATCGCCCGCCCGGACCGGTCACGCCTCGGCTAGAGCCATCCCCGGCGGCGGAAGTACAGGATCGTGCCGGTCAGCAGGGCCGCCATCACCGCGATGATGATCCAGAACGTTCCGGCATCCCGCTCGCCAGGCACCTGGACGTTCATGCCCCATGCGCTGGCGATCAAGGTCAGCGGCAGCAGCACCACGCTCGCGGCAGTTAGCACGCGCAGGACGTCGTTGAGCCGATGCGACAGCACCGACTCGTTGGACGACTCCAGCGCCTCGACGATCTCCTTGAAGTTCTCGAGCACGTCCCAGATGCGCTCGGAGGCATCGGTCAGGTCGTCGAAGTAGACGTCCAGCTCCTCGCCGAAGTGGCGCTGCTTCGCGCGCTCCAGCGCGCGGAACACGGCGCGCTGCGGTCGGATCATGGCGCGGAAGTTGATGATCTCCTGCTTCGTGTTGCTGATCTCGCGTACGATCTCGCGGGATCGGCCCTCGAAGATGTCATCCTCCAGGCGCCGGAGCTTGCGGCCGAGCTGGCCCAGCATCGGGAAACAGGCGTCCACGCATCGGTCCAGGATCTCGTACAACAGGCGGCCGGAACCCCCCGCGAACAGCGCCTCACGCACGTCGGCCTGCTCCCGGACCCGCTCCCACATGGCGGGAAGCGGCACGATCGGTTCCTCCGGCAGGGTGATGACGTAGTCGGGACCGATGAAGACGTCGAGCTCCGCCGGGTGCAGGCGACCGGTCTCCTTGTCAAAGCGCGGGAGCTGGACCACCAGGAAGAGGTAGTCGTCGTACACGTCGAGCTTCGGCCGCTGGTTGATGCTGGCCACGTCCTCGAGATCCAGGGGATGGAACCCGAAGTGCTCCGCCATCCAGGCGATCTCGGCCGAGCCGGGATCCTGGACGTTCAACCAGCGCAGTCCCGCGGCGCTGACCTCCTCGACGCGCGGCGACTCCAGGGCGGTGACTGGCTCGTTGCCGTTTCCCTCGAGGCGGCGCGGCCGCAGGAGCCGTGGCAGCTGGCGCATGGTGAGCAGGGTAGTCCGGCGACCGCCCATCGGCGCCTCGATTCTCGCTGACTTGCCGATATTTCGCCGCTACAGCGCCGATCTGCTCGTTCGGGCGCGATCTCGCCGAAACTTCGGCCTTCTCGGAGCGCAGCACTACCGGAAAGGTGCAACTGCGCCACGAGTCAGCTGATATTTGCTCCCTGTCGCGCGCAGGCGAGCGGTTGTGTAGGTATCAGGCGATATTTCGCCCTGATTCATCTCGTGGCCGGGCTAGCGCAGGTCGACGACGATCTCCTCTTCGTCAAAGAAGCAATCTGGAGCGCAGGAGAGCAGATCCTTCTGCAGACGGAGCCGGAATGGGCTGGCCGGCAAGTTGAGTCGGCGCAGTGCAACAAGAAACGTGACACTGCCTTTGAGATCGGCAGTACACACCCTCGGCGCGAGTGGATCAGAGAACTCGCCGTACACAAGCCGGCGGTGAAGGTCGATATTGATTCCGTCCAAGCGCACCTCGGTGCAGCTGCTCCCGATGGCATATCCGAGGAATGCAACCACTTCCTGGCTCGGATTCCACGATTGAAACGACTCGGTGATGCCCTGGCGTTCTAGCTCCCTTGCCATGTCCTCGCGCGTGGTTACAACCGCGACCCGGTAGGGCTGCTTCGCCTGGAACCACCCAAGCAGCCTCCATCCATCGCCGATAGTCACGTTCGACCACGACTTGTCCGCTGGATGGAGCTTCACACTGATGGCTCCCGATGGCCCATAGCGCTCGAGGATTTCGGCAGCATTCGGGAGGTCGCTCTTGGCTACGACATCGAGGCGGTTCGTGTACGGGTTCGGACCGATCTCCATCACGGAGATGCCTCGTTGCTGGAGCTCGAGTTGAGCGTCCGACAGGGCCTGCAGGATCTGCAGTAACGCATCCTCAGTCCACGTCGCCGACCGAACGATGTACAGCCCTTGGCGACCGGCGAGGGCGTCGAGAGCGGCCTGATGTCGCGCGAAATCGGACGTGAAGCGGATGACAACTTGTGCTTGGCTGGCATCCACGTACAGACCCGCGAACGTATCCCGATGGTTCTCGCCGTAGGTGGATGCCGCCTGGGCCGCAAGCTCAATAGCGCCGTCACCGATCGACGGTGATGCAATCGAGGGTGATGCAGTGGGCGTCATTGCCGAAGGGATATCGGCCTGCGGTTTGGCGCATGCGACAAGCACGAGGACAACCACAAGCACGATCCCAGCTCCAGCCGCTGGGCGACGATGCCGGCCGCGTTCGGATTGCATCACGCGCTTCTCAGTAGACTGCGCCGAATGTCGGCGAGATACCACCTATTGCACGCCGGTTACGTTCGCGACGGTGGCACGCGCGTGGGCAGCAGCGTCAGCCTGATAGAGGACGGTGAGGCCGTCATCGTGGTGGATCCGGGCCTGGTCCCCGATCGCGCGGCGATCCTGGAGCCGCTGGCGCAGCACGACCACGCGGCAGAGGACGTCACGCACGTGGTCCTGACCCACCATCACCCGGACCATGCAGTGAACGCCGCACTGTTTCCCAATGCGGAAGTCGTTGACTTCTGGGCCCGATACCTGGGCGACCAGTGGCTGGACCACGCCGGTGACGGCTATCGGATCAGTCCCAGCGTCTGGCTGATGCTCACGCCGGGCCACACCAACCAGGACCTCTCGGTCATCGTCGAGACCGAAGACGGCGTGGTGGCCTGCACGCACGCATGGTGGCACGCCGATCGGACGCCACAGGTGGATCCGCTGGCCGAGGACCAGGCGGCCTTGGAAACGAGCCGCCAGCGCATCCTGGCCACGGCTCACATGGTGGTGCCCGGCCACGGCGAACCGTTCACGACCGGGCGCCAGGGCTGAGGTCCGCGGGTCAGGCGGCCTGAGCGAAGAACGCCAGCACGATCGGCCAGCCTTCCTGGTAGCCGGTCGCCATCTGCTCGGCGTCGGCGCCGTGGACCTCCCAGCCGGTGTGCAGCAGGTCCACCTGCGTGCCGCCGTCGGCGGCATCGCTGAACGTGACCTCGACCAGCGACTCGAGCGCTTCGTCGTAGCCGGGATGCCAGGTCATGGCCACGCGGTCCACCGGCTCCCAGGCAGTGACGCGGCCCCAGTCCGACGTGCGCCCGTCGGCTGTCGCCTCGTACAGGCGACCGCCCACCATCGGCTCCAGGATCACATCAACCACATCGGCCTCGTACACCGAATGGGTCGCCCCCGGCCACCAGCTGCCCATCCGCTCGGTGAAGAGGCGGAACGCCTCGTCACGGGGCAGGTGCACCGTCACCGAGCTGCGGACCTCGCGGCTTACTTCACTCGCGCCCATCAGCATCCTGTCTCTCCTTGCGGCCCTTCACGGCCTGCTCCGCTGCCTCCGCGTCCGCCACGGCCTTGAACCCGCCCAGTGCCTGCGACCAGAAGCGCTCCCAGTACTCACGCACCTGGCCGATCCCCTCCGGATCCACGGCATAGATGCGCCGCGTGCCGACCTGGCGATCACGGACCAGCCGCGCGTCCTTCAGCACGCGCAGGTGCTGGCTGACGGCAGGGCGGCTCACCGGCAGCCCGGCTGCCAGGTCCCCTACCGCCGATGGTCGTTCCAACAGGCGCTCGAGGATGGCCCGTCGCGTGCCGTCGCCTACCGCGTCCATGACCGATGCGTAAGTTTTCACTTACCGTAAGTTAGCGCTTACCATTGAGAGTGTCAACCCCCGGAAGGAGCCGCCCGCAGATGGCAATGGTGATACCGGCCAGGACCAGCATCAGCAGTTCGGCAACGGCGATGGCGGGCGCCAGCCCTACCCTGGCGGTGGCGATCGCCACGATCGAACCGGCGAGGCCGGTCCCCAGCGCGATTCCAAGCGCCTCGGCGAGCTGGATGGACGCCGAGGCCGCTCCTTCTTCCCCGGTCGGCGCCGACCTGATGATCAGCAGGGTTGCGAGCGAGTAGGAAATGCCCATCCCCAGCCCGGCGACGGCCCATCCCGCCGCGGCGGCGTACACGGGCAGCGACGACACGGGAACGGCGGCCTCGATCGCGATACCCACGCCGATCAGTGCCACGCCGCCGGCGACCAGCCCGCCGCGGTGGCTGCGGTCGCCGAGGCGTGCCTGGACCCAGGAGCCTGCGGCCCAGGTCACCGCGGCCGCGGCGAGCGACAGCCCCCCGACGATCGTGCCGGCGCCACGGACGGACGAGACGGACAGCGGCACGAACGCCTCGGCGCCGAAGAACGCGGCACTGACCAGGGCGATGAGCGCCGTGATGGCGCCCTGACCCGGGCGCGCTCGCAGCGTGCCGCCGGGCAGCAGGCGCTGCAGTGGCCTCACGATCAGAACTCCGCCCGCCAGCACCGCAGCCGCCGACAGGGCCGGATGACCCGCACCGCCGGCAGCCAGCAGCAGGCCCGCGGCAATCGCCAGCTGGACCGCGTCCAACATGCGTCGAGCAGCCCCCGACGGACCTGCTGAAGGAGCGGCCGCCGCCAGGCGGCGCATCGGTCCCACCAGGAGCAGCGCGGCCAATGGCAGCAGCGGCACGAGTGCCGCGAAGGCCCAGCGCCAGGAGAGCTCCTGCGCCACGTAGCCAGCGGCCGCCGGCCCGATGATGCCCGGCAGTACCCAGGCGCTGGAGATGACCGCGATCATGCGCGGCTGCTCGGCGGTCGAGTAGCCGCGGGCGATGACGACGTAGATGATGGAGGCGATGGCGCCGGCGCCCAGGCCCTGGATCACGCGCCCTGCCACGACCCACGCCATGCTTGGCGCCACCGCGGCGACCCCCAACCCCACCGCGAACAGCGTGACTCCCGCGAGGAACGGCGCGAGTGGACCGCGGCGATCCGCCTCGTGGCCCGCCACGGTGATGCCGATCAGGTTCGTGAGCCAGAAGGCGGCGAAGGCCCAACCGTAAAGCGGAAGGCCGCCGAGCTCCTCCAGCGCCGCGGGCAGGACAGTCGGCACGGCCAGACCTTCGAAGGCCGTCGCCGTGACCATGAATACGAGCCCGCCGGTCAGTAGGCGGCTGCCGCTCCTTCTGTCCGCCTGTTGCACGACGTGGATGCTAGGGAATGCTGCCGTGCATGAGAGCCGAGTGGCCGTCCGGGCCATGCCACATGGCCCTCACCTGTTACCGCCAGCGCTTCTAGGCTGAGAGGCAGACCGATGCCGCGACGCATCGGCGCGGTAGCAGTTGAGGAGTTGGCGCATGTACGTAACTGATCGGATGGCCCAGCTGGCGGTGGCCATCGGCCGCGTCGTGATCGGCATCATCTTCCTGTGGGCCGGGCTGGAGAAGCTGCTGGCCTCAGGAGCCGAAGGCTTCAGCGCCGCGGGCTTCCTGCAGTTCGGGACCAACGGGACGCTGGGCTGGCCGTTCGTGAGCGGTCAGGTCGCGGAGGGGACGGTGTTCAATCCGACCCACGGCATGTGGGTGAGCCTCGCCACCAGTGGCGTGATGCCAGTCGTGAACTTCCTGGTGGTGGCCGGGCAGATCGGCATCGGCGTCGGCCTGATCCTGGGCCTCTTCACGCGCTTCTCGGCCGCCATGGGCACGCTGATGATGATCTTCTTCTTCTTCGCGGCATGGGAGTTCGAGTTCGGCATCGTCAACCAGCACCTGACCTATGCGGTGGTCACCTTCGGACTCGCCGTGGTGGGCGCCGGGAACTACTTCGGGCTGGACGCCGTGGTCGGGCCGATATTCGGCAAGCGCTTCCGCTACTGGCTGTTGTCAGGCGAGCCGCACGGCGAGGTGCCGGCCGCCTGACCTTCATCCACGCGTCACGCGACCGTCACGCATCGGGCCTACACTCGCGCCATGTTCTTCCGAGAGTTCTTCAAGTCAAAGATGCCCGAGCCGTCCGAGATCCTCTCCGGGCGCTCCGAGGCCCTGCCGACGGCCAAGACGCACGCTGTCAACGGCGTCCCGCTCAAGGGTCCCTATCCCGAGGGCAGCGAGGTCGCCGACTTCGCCCTGGGCTGCTTCTGGGGTGCGGAGAAGCTGTTCTGGGAGATCCCCGGCGTGATCGTCACGGCGGCTGGCTACCAGGGGGGAACGACCCCCAACCCGACATACAAGGAGGTGTGCTCGGGACGGACCGGCCATGCCGAGTCGGTGCGCGTGGTCTACGACCCGCAGCGCGTCACCTACGAGCAGCTGCTCAAGGCGTTCTGGGAGGACCACGATCCCACGCAGGGCTTCCGCCAGGGCAACGACGTGGGCACCCAGTACCGCTCCGCTATCTACACCCATACGGATGCGCAG
>DATAOD010000059.1:0-1742 GCA_036265975.1 Candidatus Limnocylindria bacterium | reverse complement strand
GCGCCGCCGGATCTCTTCCGTCTTGAACAATCCGATCACCGTCTCGGCCAGAGCGTTATCGTACGAATCCCCCACGCTGCCCACCGATCGCTCGATGCCCGCCTCCGCCAACCGTTCGGTGTACCGGATCGACAGATACTGGGTGAATTCAAGCGGTCGTCGCAACACCTCACCAGAGGGGGTTGCGATGACGACACGGAGGCGGTGTTCGGCGCGGGCAGGACGAGCCAAACTACACTCGCCAGGCCGCCCCTCGGTGCGGCGGCATGAGGAGCAGCGCCGGTTCTGGGTGGCGATTGCGGCGGGACGCCCGAGCGAGGACGCGGCGGCCGACGCCGGGGTGTCGCCGGCGGTTGGGACACGGTGGTTTCGGGAGGCAGGCGGCATGGCAGCGTCGCACCTCAGGCCGTCGGCACCGCCGCCGTCGGGGCGGTATCTGGCATTCACCGACCGAGAGTAGATCGCGCTCTGGCGCGCCCAGGGGCATGGAGTGCGCGCGATCGGCCGCCAGCTGGCCCGAGCGCCGTCGACGATCTCGCGGGAGTTGCGCCGCAACGCCGCCACGCGCTCCGGCGGCCTCGAGTACCGCGCAACGACGGCGCAGTGGCATGCGGATCGCGCCGCGCGCCGGCCGAAGCCGGCGAAGCTGGCGGTGAACGCCAACCTGCAGCAATACGTACAGGAGCGGTTGGAGGGCGTGGTCATCGCGCCAAGCGGCACAATGGTTCCCAGGCCTGTCGTGCCGTGGACGGGGCGTCGGCACGGGCGGCGACAGCATCGGCGGTGGGCCCGGGCGTGGAGCCCCGAGCAGATTGCCCGGCGCCTCCTGCGCGACTTCCCCGACGATGCATCAATGCGCATTAGCCACGAGGCCATCTACCAGGCGCTGTATGTGCAGGGGCGCGGCGCGCTGCGTCGTGAGCTGACGGCGTGTCTGCGCACCGGCCGGGCGCTGCGCGTGCCGCGGGCGCGCACCCGCGGGCGGGGTAAGCCCTTCGTCACGCCCGAACTCCTGATCAGCCAGCGGCCGGCGGAGGCGACCGACCGAGCGGTGCCGGGGCATTGGGAGGGGGATCTCATCGTGGGGCTGGGCAGTTCCGCGATCGGCACGCTGGTGGAGCGCACCACGCGATTCACGCTCCTGCTCCACCTGCCGCGCATGGCGGGCCATGGCTCCGGTGTTCGCGTGAAAAATGGACCGGCGCTCGCCGGGCATGGTGCCGAGGCGGTCCGCGACGCCATTGCGAGCACGATCATCACGCTGCCTGCGCAGCTGCGCCGGTCGCTGACCTGGGATCAGGGAGTCGAGATGACCCAGCACGCGCGCCTGCGCATCGACACCGGAGTCGCGGTCTATTTCTGCGATCCGCACAGTCCGTGGCAGCGCGGCACGAACGAGAACACCAACGGACTGCTCCGCCAGTACTTTCCGAAGGGCACGGACCTGAGCGTGCACAGCGCCGACGCCCTCGCCGCCGTCGCCCTCGCGCTCAACACCCGGCCGCGCAAGACTCTTGGCTGGCGAACACCGGCCGAGGCGCTCGACGAGGTTCTACAATCGGCTCACACCGGTAGTGTTGCGACGACCACTTGAACTCGGGGAGCGCCCTACCGGTACCCCGTGGGTTGGGGTACCGTTCCGTCATGCCGCTGCTCTTCTCCTACGGCACGCTCCAGCAGGAGGCGGTCCAGCTCTCCACGTTCGGACGGCGGCTCCGCGGGGAGCCGGACGAGCTCGTGGG
>DATAOD010000058.1:0-2848 GCA_036265975.1 Candidatus Limnocylindria bacterium | reverse complement strand
CGTCTCCCGAGCGGTCGTGATCGCCACCGGCGTGACCGCTGACGGCGGCCGCGAGGTCCTCGGGCTGGACGTTGGTGACTCCGAGGACGGCGCGTTCTGGACCGCGTTCCTGCGCTCGCTGAAGGCCCGCGGGCTCACCGGTGTCCAGCTGGTGGTGTCTGACGCCCACACCGGCCTCAAGCAAGCCATCGCCGCGGTCATGGCCGGGGCCTCATGGCAACGCTGCCGGGTCCACTTCCTGCGCAATGTGCTGGCCAGGGTGCCCAGGGGCTCGGCCGAGATGGTCGCGGCCGCGATCCGCACCATCTTCGCCCAGCCCACCGGTGTCGAGGTCGTCGAGCAGGTCGACAAGGTCGCGGCCATGCTCGCTCCCAAGTTCCCAGCCGTGGCCAGGATGCTGACCGATGCCAAGCAGGACCTGACCGCCTTCGCGTCCTTCCCACCGGCCCACTGGGTCAAGATCTGGAGCACCAACCCGCTGGAGCGGGTCAACAAGTCAGCATGGAACGGCCGGCTCCGGTCCGCGAGTCTCGTGGGTCACCCACGGCGTACCGCGGGCGGAGCCACTACTGGAAGGAGCCGGCCGTCATGGCAAGGATCGCAGACAAGAGCCCGATCCATCTCGGGTTGGATGTGCACCGCGACACCATCTCGGTGGCCACGCTGCTGCCTGATCGGGCCGCGGCGGCGGTGGAGCAGATCCCCAGCGACGAGGCGGCGGTGCTGGCGTTCCTTGGCCGCTTCCTAGAGCCCGGACGGTTGCGAGTCTGCTATGAGGCGGGCCCGACCGGCTATGAGCTGGCCCGGCTGCTGCACCGCCAGGGAGTCGCCTGTCAGGTGATCGCGCCGTCGCTGATCCCCCGAGCGGCCGGTGACAAGGTCAAGACCGACCGGCGCGACTGCCGGCGCCTAGCCAGGCTGCATCGCGCCGGTGAGCTGGTCGCCATCCGCATCCCAACCGCTCGGGAGGAGGCGGTGCGGGATCTGTGCCGGGCCCGTGCCGACCTGGTCGATGACCGCAGCCGCGCCCGCCGGCGGCTCCAGTCGCTGCTGCTGCGCCACGGTCGTGTCTATCGCGCCGGGGCTTGCTGGACCGGCAAGCACGAGCGCTGGCTGGGCGCCCAGCGCTTGGACGATCCCCAGCTGCAGGCCACCTTCAGCCACTATCGGGCGGTGGTGGCAACCCGCGACGCCGAGGTGGCGGCCATCGAGGCCGACCTGGCTGTCGCTGCTACCGAGCCACCGTTCGCCGAGACGGTGCGTCGCCTGGCTGCCTACCGGGGTGTCGGCCAGCTGGGCGCCCTGTCGGTGGCCGCCGAGGTGGGCGACTGGCAGCGCTTTGCCCACGCGGGCGCGTTCATGGCCTTCACCGGGCTGGTGCCCTGCGAACGCTCCTCGGGTGACAGTGTCTGGCGTGGCCACATCACCCGCACCGGCAGCAAACATCTCCGCTTCCAGCTGGTGGAATCGGCCTGGTCCTATCATCACCGCCCCCTGATCGCCGGGGCCTTGCGCGAACGCCAGCAGCAGGTCTCCGCTGAGACGCTGGCCCGGTCATGGGCGGCGCAGCTGCGCCTGTGCCGCCGGTTCCGGCAGCTGGAGCGGCGCAAGCACATCAAGGGTGTGGCCGTGGTCGCTGTGGCCCGAGAGCTTGCCGGATTCCTGTGGGCCGAGATGCAGGTCTGAGCCGATGCTGTTGACTGTGGGGCGGTCGCCGATCGGCGCGACCGCACCCGCCAGCGCCAGGACCCGTCGGAGCACCGCCGTTGCAGGCAAGATCCCCGCGAGCTCACTGCCGCGCCCACTGTGGCGCGACGCAACAAGTCTGGGGCCACCGCCTGCGCAGAGCCGACTTGCGGTCCCGACCCGCGAACATCAGAGTGGCGGTCCGCCGATCCACGCCGCTCCGACGCGGTCCTGGCCAACCCTTGCCCGGCCACCGCCACGGAACAGCACACCAGGGACACCAGGAGCCCGCTCACCGGCGGCTCCCCACTTGACGGCGCCGTTCCATATCAGAGATCAAGCGCCGCACCAACGTGGTCGGCATCTTCCCCGATGACGCCGCGGTGCTCCGGCTGGCCGGCGCCGTGCTGATCGAGACCCACGACGAGTGGCAGGTGGCCGAGCGGCGGTATCTGTCGGAGGGCTCGATGGCCAAGCTGGCCGCAACCGGGAATGCTGCAGCCAGACCGAAGAAGGTGAGGAGGGCGACCGTCGAGCTCGTCACGACCTAGCGACCAGCTCCAGCACGTCACTGAGGTTCACGACAGCGCCCTCAATTCCACCACTCCACGGGACGCGGCCCGTCGCCTACGTGCGCCCATCGGCAGCGAAGCGGTGGCTCGCTGGGCATTCGCTTACCGCTGTTGTCCGTTACTGACCGGGCGTTTCTCATCGTCTGCGGGCCAGACGCTGTCAACGACGGCAAGGTGCGGCAACAGCTGTCATTGACCGACGACCAATATCTGATGGGGGAGAAGTTCTCCCCTGACGGTCGGACCATCGTCGCCCTCTCCGAGCCGGACAGTTCCGATTCCGACCACAGGCCGGCATTCCTGACCCGCTGGGATGTCACCAGTGGCCGCCGCGTCATGGGCCCGGTCCGCATCTCCTCACAGAGTGGCGACACCTTGCTGACCTCGCCAGACGGTGCACGCCTGATCATCGTGAACAGCACCGAGACCCTCGTGCTGGCGGCTCGGACTTACCGGCTCCTCCGCCGCTTCCCGCACAAGCAGGCGCAACCACGGTACTTCGCGGCAGCTCTGCGCCCAACCGACGGCCGAACCCTGGCCTTGTGGCCCGACGACGGCTCGATCGAGTTCCTGGACCTGGTCAGCGGGCG
>DATAOD010000057.1:0-1680 GCA_036265975.1 Candidatus Limnocylindria bacterium | reverse complement strand
AGCGCCTTCCTGCGCATGAAGCTGGGCGACGCCCTGGAGCGGGCAGGGGTCAAGCCGCATCTGTTCGAGACCGCCGAGCTCGATGCCAGGCCCACGGGCTGACGCCCGCGCCGAGCTGCACGGTGTGCCGCACGGACGGCGAATCTACATCCAGAATGAGCGTAGCTGCTCAACCGGGGGCGAGGACGGTCCTGCCGGATAGGACGGCATGGATGGCGTGGTAGGCGTCGATCCCGCGCCGGGCGGCGGTGCCGACCACCGACTCGACCGCGGCGCACAGGTCCGGCGCCCAGGCCGAGCGGAACCCGCCGGTGACCTTGCGGTACACCACCATCGGCCGGAGGTCCCGTTCGCTGCCGTTGTTGTCCGGCGGCGCCTCGGGGTGCTCCAGGAAGGTGAACAGGCTGTCGCGCACGGCGAGGTAGCGCCGGCGCAGCCGCTGACCACGGCGGTGGCTCGGCTGCAGCGCCAGGACCCGGTCCAGCTCCCGTTCCAGACGGAGGCGGTATTCCCGTCGGGTGCTGGCCTTGAGCCCGTGGCGGCGCCGGGCGAGCACGACCGCCCGCAGCAGCAGCGCCTTCAGCCGCGGGGCGAAGACGGTGTCGCCCGCCTCGACGGCGTAGCGCAGGTCGCGCAGCTGGTGCGCCAGGCAGACCTGCCACAGGTCGGCGTGCCCGCGCTGGGCGCTGTAGAGGTCGGACACCCAGATCTCCGGTCGGTGCCCGCCCAGCACCTCCGCCACCACCGCCCGGCCGCGGCTCGGCCGGATGACGTGGATCACCACCTCGTCGTTCCAGAACACCCAGTCCCAGCAGGTCCGGCCGTCGACCCGCACCGTGGTCTCGTCGGAGCAGATGACGCGGGCGCGGCGCAGCCGGGCGAGGATCGCGGCGGCCGCGTCGTCGAACCGCGGCTTGGCGCGGCGGAACAGGGCGTCCAAGGCACCCTCGCTGATCGGCAGCGCGAACAGGTGCAGGAACAGCCGGGTCAGCCGCCGGTAGCTGAGGGCGTGGGTAAAGCGCAGGTAGAGCGCCAGCACCAGGATCGAGACGCCGAACGGGGTGCCCTGCTCCATCCCCTCCGGGACCGGCGCCAGGGTGGCCCCGCCGCAGCACGGGCAGCGGCCGAGAGAGCGCTCGACCCGGGTGACCACCGGGCGCACCGGCGGCAGCTCGAGCTTGTCGTAGCGGGCGTGCAGCACCTGATCGGCCTCGGCCAGCGCCGCCCGGCAGTGGGCGCACGCGGCGGCCTTGGCGATCACGCATTGATCGGGCGCCTCGGCCAGCGGGCGGCCACCACCCGCCCGGCCCAGGCTGCCTCGGCGCGGGCCGGGCCGCTCGGCCTTCTCCGGCCGGTTCGCCTTGTGCCCCTTGGACGGCGGCAGGCTGGAGCTGCCCGGCGTCTTGGGCGGCTCGTTCAGCCGCGCCTCCAGGTGCGCCACGCGCGCCGTCAAGGTCTGCACCTGCGCCCACAGCGCCAGGATCAGGGTGTCCTTCTCGGCCACGGTGAGCTTGCTGAGATCGGGCGGTGGCGTCATCCGGCCGTGAAACCACCGGCACCGCAGCCCGTCAACGGCGTGGATTCTCGACCTACCACGAGGAGCAGCTACCCCCGAGATGAGCAGCTACGAGCGCAAGACGATGATCGACCGATCTCACGGTCTGCCCGTGAGCAGCCAGG